>CANMAT010000049.1 GCA_947494865.1 Deltaproteobacteria bacterium | reverse complement strand
CGCCGCGGGCGCGTCGGGCGCCACCATGAGCATCTGAAACGCCGACTGGGCTTGCATGCGCGCGAGCTGCTTGTCAGCCTCGGCGACGCGGGCCACGAGGCCGTCGCGGGGGGCCGCGCCGCGGTCTTGCGCGCCGCGCGCCACGTCGGCGAGCGAGGGGCCCTTCACGATGGGGAGGTTGGTGACCGAGATGCGCTGCGTCGGCCCCGGGGGCGCCGGCGCGGGCCGCACCGCGTCGCTCGGAACCGCCACGATGAAGGGCTGCGAGGGCGGCGCCGCGCGCTCGATCTGCCGCGTCATCGCCAGCAGAAAGAGCAGCGCCCGCGCGAGGAGGGCGTTGGCGGGCGCGAGCGCCAGAAGGTCGTCGACGCGGGCCGTCGCGGCGAGGCGGTCGAGGAGCGCGCGCTCCGGCGCTCCGTCGCCCACGAGGGCGCGCGCGGGCGATCCCGGGCGCAGACACATTGGCGTGGCGCCGAGGCGCGCGATCACCGCGTCGACGGCGGGGTGCCGCGGGTGCGACCGCACGCCGGGCCACAGGAGCGGCAGCACGTCGACGGGGAAGCGCTCGCGCCCGAAGCCCGCGAGCAGGTCGCGCTCGGCGTGCACCTCGTACTGCCCGTAGGCCACGGAGAAGAAGCGCAGGAGCTTGCGGCGCAATTGCTCTCGCAGCGCGTGCACCACCGCGGCGCGCGTGCACGCGCCCGTCGCGATGAGAATCTCCCCCTGGAGCCCTTCGCCCTTCGCGAGGCGCGCGAGCGAGGCGTCGAGCTGCGCGCTGGTGATGGTGCCCTGCTCGTGCAGCACGAAGCCCAGCGTGTCGAGGGGCTGCGCGAGCCGCGCCTGCGCGAGCGCGCCCGCCACGAAGGCGAAGCGCGACTCGCCCGCGAGGGGCCCCGCCTCGTCGCCCGCCCGCAGCACCAGCGTGCCCGTGAAGCGCTTCACCGCGAGATCCCACAGGAGCTGCGCGAAGGGGGTTCGACGAAGATCGCCCGCGGTGTCGGTGGGTAACGGTTGGGTCACGGTGAACGGGTATCGATACCTCTCGCACCATCCCTGACCAGCGCGCGAGCTTTTCACGGAGAGGTCGTGAGCGGAGGGCCTCTCACGGGTGCGCGCGTCGCGGTATGTTCGCCACGCACGATGAGCACCCGCGAAGCTTCGACCGTTGTACGAACGAGCTGCAACCGCGACTGCCCCGACGCCTGCGGCATTCTCGCCCACGTCGAGGGCGGTCGCATCACGCGCCTCCAGGGCGACCCCGCGCACCCCGTCACGCGCGGCTTTCTCTGCTACCGCACCGACCAGTTTCTGCACCGTCAGTACAGCCCCGAGCGCCTCACGACGCCGCTCATTCGCCGCGACGGCGCGCTCACCCCCGCCTCGTGGGACGAGGCCCTCGACCTCTGCGCGCGCACCCTCACGAAGATGCGCGCCGAGAGCGGCCCCGCCTCGATCTTTCACTATCGCTCGGGCGGCTCGCTCGGGCTCATGAAGCACGTCACCGACCATTTTTTTAGCCACTTTGGGCCCGTGACGGTGAAGCGCGGCGACATCTGCGGCGGCGCCGGCGACGCGGCGCAGCTCGCCGACTTCGGCGACGAAGACGCCAACGACCTCCACGACCTCGTGAACGCGAAGGCCATCGTGCTGTGGGGCAAGAACCCGCACACCTCGTCGCCGCACCTTTTGCCCGTGCTCGCCGAGGCCCGCAAGCGCGGCGCCCGCGTGGCCCTCGTCGACCCCGTCGCGCACCGCGGCGTGGGCCTCGCCTCGCTGCACGTGCAGCCGCGCCCCGGCGGCGACGTGGCCCTCGCCTTCGCCGTCGCGCAGACGCTCTTCGCGCGGGGTTACACCCACCCCGACGCGGCCCGCTGGTGCGACCACCTCGACGCGTTTCGCGCGCTCGTTCACGCGCGCACCGTGGCCCAGTGGGCCCTCGAGGCCGACGTGACCGTGGCCGCCGTCGAGGCCCTCGCCGAGCTCTACGGGCGCGAGGCCCCCGCGGCCATTCTCGTGGGCTGGGGCATGCAGCGCCGCGCCAACGGGAGCGCCATCGTGCGCGCCCTCGACGCGCTCGGGCTCATCACGGGCAACGTGGGCGTGGCGGGCGGCGGGGTGTCGTTCTACTTCCGCCGGCGGGGGGCCTTCGACACGAGCTTCGTCGACGTGGCGCCGCCGCCGCGCACGCTCAGCGAGCCCCTCTTCGGCCGCGAGATCCTCGCCGCGAGCGACCCCCCGGTGCGCGCGGTGTGGGTCACGGCGGGCAACCCCGTGGCGATGCTCCCCGACTCCTACGCTGCCATAAGAGCCCTTGAAACAAGGGAGTTCGTGGTGGTGGTCGACAGCGTGCTCACCGACACGGCGCGCCTCGCCACGGTGGTGCTCCCCGCGGCCACGATGCTCGAAGACGACGACGTGGTGGGCGCCTACGGGCACCACTACCTCAACGTGGTGCGCCCCGTGGTGCGCACCGACGGCGCGCGCACCGACTACGAGATCACCCAGGGCCTCGCCGCGCGCGTGGGCCTCGGCGATCACTTCGCCGGCGACGCGCGGAGCTGGAAGGCGCGCATGCTCACGGGCGCCTCGCTCGACGACGTGGAGCGCGCCCCGGTGCGCAACCCGCGCGCGCCGAGGGTGGCGTTCGAAGGCCGCGTGTTCGCCACCGACACGGGCCGCGCGAAGCTCATGACCGACGCCCCGATCGCGCCCGCGCCCACCGCCGAGGCCTATCCGCTGCTGCTCCACGCGCTGTCGACGCCGGCGTCGCAGTCGTCGCAGTGGTCGCCCGCGGAGCCCGACGCGCACGTCGAGGCGCGGGTGCACCCCGAGAGCGCCGGGGGCTTCGCCGACGGCGCCCTCGCCACGCTGCGCAGCGCCCTCGGCGCGATGACGGTGACGGTGCGCCACGACGCCTCGCAGCGCCGCGACGTGGCGCTCGTGCCCAAGGGCGGGAGCCTCGCGCGGGGCCGCTGCGCCAACGCGATCACGCAGGCGCGGCTCACCGACGCGGGCGAGGGGGCGGCCCTCTACGAAGAGCCCGTGCGCCTCGAAGCCCTCTAGAACACCGCGCGCAGCGAGAGGCCGACGTCGCCCGGGCCGCCGCCGAGGCTCACCGCGCGCCGCGTGGAGCGCAGCGGAATGAGCAGCATCGTGAGGCCGCCGGCGACGAAGAGCCCGCCCGCGGTGAGGCCCGTGACGCCGAGCGCGAAGCCCGTGCTGCCGTCGTCGGCGCCCGCGCAGTCGGCGGGCGGAGCGGCCACGTCGCAGCCCGACTCGACGTAGGTGTTGCGCTGCTTGTTGTAGTCGACGAGCCCGTAGATGCCGAGGCCCACGCCGACGGCGCCGAGGCCGAGGAGCGCGGCGCCCACGATGCGCACCGGCGAGATCGACGCGGGCTCGGCGGGCGAAAGTGGCTGCACGAGCGAACGCGTCGCGCCGCTCGCGTCGACCACGGGCGCGGGGCGGGCGGTGAGGTTCACCGTCTCGCGGGTGGGCGATCGCATGCCGCCCGGCACCTCGACGGTGCGCACCTCGGGGAGGTATCCCTCGGCGCGCACCTCGAGGGTGACGGCGCCGGCGCGCACCGTCATCGGGCGCTGCATCGGGATGGGGGTGCTTACGCCCGCGAGGAGCACCGCGGCGCCCGGCGTAGACGAGAGCACCTCGAGGAGCCCGAGGCGCTGACGAAAGCCCGCGAGGTCGGCGGTGAGGTCGTCGCGGAGCTGGTTGATCCACGGGTCGGTGGTGGTCTCGAGCGCGGTCGCGAGGTGGGCCTCGGCGCTCACCCACTCGCCGAGCGCCCCTTCGGCGCCCGCGAGCCACGCGAGGGCGCGGGCCTCACGGGTGCGCTCGTACAGGGCGCGAAAGAGGTCGCGGGCCTCGCCGTCGCGGTGCTGCCGACGCAGCTCGAGGCCCCGCAGGTGCTCGGCCTCGACCTCGTCGACGGGCGCGGCGGGCGCGGCGGGCGGCGGGCGGCGCGGAGCGGGCTGCGCGAGCGCGAAGGAGGCCTGCGCGATGAGCGCAAGCGCCGCGAGGGTAGACGTTGCGAGTCGTGCGTTCATCGTGGGCGCACGGTCGTACCAGAACGTCCGCGCGATTGCGACGAGCGCCGCGCGGGGTCACACGTCGAGGGGGCCCTCGCCGATGTCGGGTGCCTCCCCGGCGTCTTCGTCGGGCGCGCCGGCGTCTTCGTCGGGCGCGCCGGCGTCTTCGTCGACGGGCGCATCGTTGCCGTCGGGCGTCGCGTCGTCGGCGTTGGGAAGGCCGTCGCCGTCGAGGTCGTCGGGGGGATTGCCCATGGCGCCGCTCGGCGTAGTGTCCGTGACGTCGGGCGTGCCGTCGTTGTCGTTGTCGGCGTCGGTGAGGTTGGGCGTGCCGTCGCCGTCGAGGTCGGGGTCGGCGTCGTTGGTGAGGCCGTCGCCGTCGAGGTCGCCCACCTCGACGGCGTCGGGCGTGCCGTTGCCGTCGTTGTCGGCGTCCATGGCGTTGGGCACGCCGTCGTTGTCGCGGTCGGGGTCGGCGCCGTCGGGCGTCCCGTCGCGGTCGAAATCCTCCTGCAGGTTGGGGGCGTTCTCGGGCAGCGTGTCGAAGCGCTCGGGGCTCGCGTCTTGGAGCACTCCGAGGTCGATGGGCCCGTCGAGGGGGCTCGCCGGCGCGTCGCCCTGCGTGCCAATTTCGAACACGTTGGTCTTGTCGGGCGAGCCCTGCGCCTTCGGAAACGTGATGGGCACCGTGCGGCGCCCCACCACCGCGTTCACCTTGTAGGGCGCGCCCACGGTGACGCCGCGGAGCACGAAGGTGCCGTCGGCGTTGGGCTCGGCCTGCGCCACCACGCGCCGCGTGCGCGCGTTGAGGGCCACGATGCGCAGCACGCGCAGCGCCCCCGCGCGCACCGGCACGCGGCCGCGGATCTCGCGCGACGTCGCGCGCACCACGTTGGCGGTATCGGGCTCGCTGCACCCTCCCCACGCAGCGCCCAGGAGCGTGAGGCCCAGGGCGAGGCTGACCATCCACTGCGATCGCTTCACGGTGCTGCTCTCCTTCGTGTGCCGACGATCGCGTGTACCCCGCGCGCCGCCAAGATGAATACCAAACACAGCGCGCCCCGCCACGATGCTCGCGCGGTCGGCGCCGCGGCGCACCCGCCCGTCACGGCGCCGCGCGCGTCGAGGGCGCAGAGGCCCGCGCGGTCGTCGTCGGTGAGGGCCCTGCGCTGGCGCTCGACGTCCATCGAGGGCTCCATCACGGCCCCGCGCGTGAGGGAGTGCCCGAGGCCCGCCACGTGCCCCAGCTCGTGGAGCAGCACGCTCGGCGCGTCGGCCACGCCCCACGACGGCGCGCCGTCGCCGAAGGTGCGCCCGAGGGGGTTCTCCATCGCGCGGGCGTTGAGCTCCACGTCGGCTTCGAGGAGGGTTGCCGTCGCGACGTCTACGCTCACCACGGTGAAGGCGATGGTGCCCGGCCGGTGGTACGCGTCGGGCGCCCAGTGACGGTTTACCGACACCACGTTGCGCCCGTCGAGGGCGACGTCGAGGGGGGCGTCGACGTCGCCCGCCATCGTGAGCGAAGGGCCGCACGCGGCGTCGCTCCACCGCTGTGCCGCGGCGGCGGTCGAGCGCCGCACGAGGTCGCCGAGGCTCTGCCCCGCGTCGGCGCTCACCGCGAGGTCGCGCGCGTTGACGCGCAGCGCGACGGAGGCCCCGCGCCACGCGACGGGAGCCCCCGCCTCGCAGGCGCCCGGCGGCGTGCGGGGCGCCGTCATGCGGCAGTAGGCGAGCGCCCCGCGAGGCGCCGCGAGGGCGATCACCAGCGCGAGCGAGCGGGCGGGACGCATCGCTCCCCGACGGTCAGTACACGTTGGTGCGATAGCCCGCGGGCGTCGCGCCGGCGTCGCGCGCGCGGGGGGGCATGCGCACCACGGGGCGATGCGCGCCGCGGTCGACGGCGGGCGGGGCCACCGCGGCGTCGGGCTGCCCCTCGGGGGGCGCGACCGCGGGGGCCTCGAGGCGCTGGAGCCGCGCGAGGTGCACCAGCGCGGGGCCTCCGAGCGTCACCATCGCGTCGACGTAGCCCGCGTGGCGAAACGTGAGGGTGTGCTGCGCGTCGGGGTCGCCGCGCGCGCCCGTCCACGTCTCGCGGTAGGGCGTGCGACCCACGAGGGCGCCGTGTTCGAACACCTCGGCGCCCGTGGGGTCGCTCTCGAGCACCACGCTCACCTGGCGCCGCGCGGGGGCCGCGGTGGTGGCGAGGCCCGCGGGCGCGGGGCGCAGCACGGTGACGTACGCCGCGGCCACGGCGAGCAGCACCGCGACGGCCCCGATGACCACGATCACCGGGCTCCGCGACTGCGAGAGGTGCTCGGTGTTGGGGATCGGAGGCATGGTGGAGGCGAGCGGCGGGCGCTCCGACGCGACCGATCCGCTGGCCTCGGAGATGGGGATGGTCACCTCGCCGTGGGGCGCGGCGGGCGGCGTCGACGCGGTGGGCAGCGGCGGGTACGCGGGCGCCGTCGCGCGGCGGCTCTCGCCCGAGGCGCTGGCGCGCGGGGCGCTGAGGGAGTTGTAGAACTCGCCCGTGAGCTGCGACCCGAGGCCCGTCACGGCAACGCCCGCGTGCTTGATGGCGTTGATGAGCTCTTCCATCGATTGGAAGCGGTCGTCGGGGTTCTTCTCGAGGCACCGGTACACAATGTCTTCGACGGGCTGCGGCACCGCGATGAGGGGGTTCACCGACTGCATCGAGGGCACCGGCTCGTTCACGTGCGCGAGGAGCAGGTTGGCCGAGTTGGGGCGGTCGTAGGGCACCTTCCCCGCGAGCATCTCGAACAGCATGATGCCCAGGGCGTACACGTCGGTGGCGGGCGTCACCCGGTCGCCGCGAATCTGCTCGGGGGCCATGTACTTGGGCGAGCCCATGAAGAGCCCGGTCTTCGTGAGGCTCTCCGCGTCGGTCTCGTCGAGGTTCTTCACGAGCCCGAAATCGAGCACTTTTACGAAATCGGGGTCGTCGTCGTGGCGAATGAGAAAAATGTTGGCGGGCTTGAGGTCGCGGTGAATCACCCCCTGCCCGTGGGCCTCGCGCAGCGCCCGCGAGATCTGCACGAGGATGTGCAGCGCGCGCCCCACCTCGAGGGCCCCCTCCTCGCGAATGAGGCGGTGGAGGGTCTTCCCTTCGAGGTACTCCATCACCATGAAGTACACGCCGTCGGCGGTCTCGCCGTAGTCGTACACGGTGATGGTGTTGGGGTGCTTGAGCCGCGAAACCACCGACGCTTCGAGGGTGAACCGCTTGCTAAACTCCGGGTCGCCGTCGCCCGAGTAGGTGGGGTGCAGCACCTTCACCGCGACGATGCGCCCGAGGGGCGCCTGCTCGGCTTTGTAGACCTTGCCCATTCCCCCCTTCGCGACCAGACCGAGGATCTTGAAGCGATCGTTGATCGTGGTCCCGATGAGCGGGTCGACCTGCGCAGAGGCGGTAGAAGGGTGGGCCATGGGTGGTGGTCGAACAGTTCTCCGCGGGCGCTCCGTCGGCTTACCCTCGATGCGTCCCGTGGGAGGCGCCGAAGCGGGCTCGAAACCCCCCTCGAAAGAACGTCGTACGCATTGTGGCACCCCGCCCTCGCGCGCGTCAATCAACGTGGCGCTACGCCGGGTTGCAGCAGCACCGCAGGCGTGGTGACCTTCGCGGCACCCCCTATCGCTCACACCTCTCGCCTCGTCACCTGGAGCACGCACACACCCCATGACTAGAAGGCTCCCTGGCATCGTGCTCGCGGCCCTCGGCCTCGCGAGCGTCCCGAGCTTCGCCCTCGCGCAAACAGCCCCCGTCGACCCGAGCCTCGCCGAGGTCGTGATCGACTTCGACGACGGCACCTCAGCCTCCGAGGCCGTCGGCCTCACGCGCGACCTCGGGCTCAACCCTACGCCCAACAGCGCCTTCGCCGACGAAGACGGCATCTACCGCGCGACGGTGCCCCGCGCCCGCCTCGCCGACGTGCTCCGTCGCCTCAACGCCGACGGCCACGTCGAGGGCGCCGACGAGAACGTCGAGATGCGCGCCCTCTTCGTGCCCAACGACCCGATGCTGTCGCAGCAGTGGGGCCTCGCCCGCGTGGGCACGCAGCGCTCGTGGGACGTCACCTGCGGCCACGGGGTCACCGTCGCCGTCGTCGACACGGGCGTCGCGTGCGAGAACCACGGCGAGTTCACCCGCATCCCCGACCTCGCCGGCACCCGCTGCATCCCGGGCTGGAACTTCGTGAGCGGCGACAACCACGCCAACGACGACCAGGGCCACGGCACCCACGTGGCGGGCACCATCGCGCAGACCACCAACAACGCCGTCGGCACCGCGGGCGTGGCCTACTGCGCCACCATCATGCCCGTGAAGGTGCTCGACGCGCGCGGCCGCGGCACCCTCGCCAACGTGGCCGAAGGCATCCGCTGGGCGGCCGACCACGGCGCGCAGGTGATCAACCTCTCCCTCGGCGGCGGCGGGCGGTCGCGGGTGATGGCGCAGGCCATCGCGCACGCGCGCGCCAAGGGCACCACCGTGGTGTGCGCCGCGGGCAACAACGGACGCACCGTGGAGAGCCCCGCCAACGAGCCCGGCGCCGTGGCCGTGAGCGCCATCGACGAGGGCGACCAGATCGCGTTCTTCAGCTCGCGCGGCCCCGAGGTCGACGTGGCCGCGCCGGGCGTGCGCATCCTCCAGCAGACCATCTGCGAGAACGGCCGCAACCGCTGCGAGCAGTACGCCGCGTGGTCGGGCACCTCGATGGCCGCGCCCCATGTGGCAGGCATCGCGGCGCTGCTCTACTCGGTGGGCGTCACCGACCCCGACGCGGTCGAAGACGCGCTCAAGCGCTACGCCTCGAAGCCCGCCCACGGCGGCGCCGAGCCCGAGCTCTACGGCGCCGGCGTCGCCCACGGCGCGCAGGCCGTCGACGGGGTTCTCATGCACGCGGGGCTCACGCGCGCGGCCTTCCTCGCCCTCCTCGGCGCGGTGGTGGCGTGGCGCATCCGGCGCAAGCACGGCGAGCTGTCGTGGTCGTGGGCGCTCCCGGCGTTCTTCACGGGCGTGGGCGGGTTCTTCGTGCCGCGCTTCGTGTCGCACCTGGTGCCCGGCATCGACCTCGCGATGCGCCCCCTCGTGGCGTGGGACACCGTGCTCCTCGGCTCGGCGTGGCACGCGTGGATGCCCTTCGCCAACGCGGGCGTCGCCCTCGGCCTCGTGGGCCTCGGGTTCAGCCGCAAATCGCTCCGCGGCGCCATCGGCGGCGTCTCCCTCGGCATCGCGGCGTACCTCTGCGCCGAGGTGTGGCTCGGCCAGGCGCACGGCCCCTTCGGCTCGCTGCTCCTCTCGGCGTGGGCGCTCGCCAACGCCGCCGTGTGCCTCTGGATCGCGCGCATCGGCGTCGACCGCAAGACCGCGTAGACACCCCACCAGATCGCTGTAGAAGCCTCCGCGTCGATGCCCGATACTCGCGGGCCCATGCGACCGACGCTGCTGTGCTCGCTGTGCCTCACGGTGCTCTCGGCCCCGGCATCGATCGTGGCGCAGGCCGTCCCCGTGCTCGCGGTCACGGTGCAAGACCGACCACCGCCGGCCGACCTTGTGACCCGCGTGGCCGCCGCGGTGGGCGCCGACGCGCGCCACGGCGCGGCGCTCTCGACGGCGCTCGCCGAGCGCTTCGGTCGCTACGCGCCCCACGACGACGTGGCCCGCGCCGAGCGCGAAGAGCTGCTCGCCGCGACGCGCGCCTACTTCGAGAGCGGCCCGCGCACGCGTCGGCGCATCGAGGCGGCGACGCACGCGCTCGAGGCGTTGCAAGACGCGCTCGAGAGCCGCGCCGACAGCCGCGCGGTGTACACCGACGCCCTGGTGACCCTCGCGCGCATCGAGCTGCAGACGCAGCGCCCGCAGGCCGCCGACGAGTGGCTCCGCCGCCTGCTCACCTTCGACCCCGGGTGGACGCCCCCGGGGGTGTGTCCGCCCCTCATCACCCAGCGCCTACCCGGCCTCCGCGCGTCGCTCTCGAGCGCCACGGTCGCCCTCACGGTGCGCACGCCGCGCGAGGGCTGCGCGGTCACCGTCGACGGCGTCGCGCTCCCCGGTGCGGGGCGCGAGCGAACCGCGTCGGTCGCGCCGGGCGCGCACCGCGTGGCGGCCTCGTGTGATCGGCCCTCGCGCGTACACACGGTCACGGTCACCGCCGCCGCGCCCGCCGCCGTCACCCTCGACCCGCGCCTCGACGGCGCCCTCGCGCTCGAGGCCTCGCCGGGCGTCGTGTACCCCGCGGCCTCCGAGGCCGAGCGCTACCTCGCCGACGACGCCGCCGCGGTGGGCGCCGCGCTCGACGCGCGCCACGTGATCGCCGTCGACGCCGAGCGCGTGCGGGTCATCGACGTGCCCTCGCGCACGGTGCGCGCGACGCTGGCGAGCGACGCCGCCGACCTCGCCGCGCAGGTCGACGCTGCGCTCGCGGCCCGCCCTCCGCCGGTGCTCGCGACCGTGGTCACCCCCGAGGCGCCGCCGCGGGTGGGGCCGGGCGTCGGCCCGTGGGTGCTCCTCGGCGCAGCGGGCGCTGCGGCCGCGGCGGGCGCGGTGTTCATGGTGCTGCGCAACGCGGCCTTCGACGACGCCGTCGCGGGCTGCGCGGCGGGCCCCGACGGCGTGCGCCAGTGCGGCAACCTCACGGGCGTGCAGAGCGTCGACGCGCGCGCGAGCTACGACACCGCGACGGGCTACAACACCGCGGCCGTGGTGGGCTTCGGCGTCGCCGGGGCGGCGGCCGTGAGCGGCGCGCTGTGGCTGCTCCTCGCGCCGCGCTCTGCGCCCGTGGTGAGCGCGAGCGCGTCGACGCGCGGGGCCGCGCTTCAAGCGGGCTGGAGCTTCTAGTGCGCGACCCGCCGCGCATCGAGACCGAGCGCCTCGCGCTCGCGATCGGCGAGCCCGCCGACGCGCCCGCGATGGCCGCGTACCTCGCGCGCAACCGTGCGTTTCACGCGCCCACGGCGCCGCGCATGGGCGAAGAGTTCTTCACCGAAGCGCACTGGGCGGAGCGCTTTCCTACGCACCGCGACGAGTTTGCGCGGGCCCAGTCGGTGCGGTTGCTCGTGCGCGCGAAGGAGGCGCCGCGGGGCGCGGTGCTCGGCGTGGCCAACTTCTCCAACGTGGTGTGGGGCCCGTTCTGCGCGTGCTTTCTGGGCTACCACCTCGACGCGCGCTGGGAGGGGCGCGGGGTGATGTTCGAGGCCCTCACGGCGGCGCTCGCGTACGTCTTCGACGACATGGGGCTGCACCGCGTGATGGCCAACCACCTGCCCGAGAACGTGCGCAGCGCGCGCCTCTTGCGCAGGCTGGGCTTCGTGCCCGAGGGCTACGCGCGCGACTACCTGTTCATCGATGGTGCGTGGCGCGACCACGTGCTCACGGCGCTCACCAACCCGCGGCCCGCGCCGCCGGGGTGAGTCAGCGCGTGAGCACGTGAGCGCGTCACGCGCGTCAGAGAGCTCGCTGAGCGCGCGGTACGAGCGTCCGAGCGTGCAGGACGCCCCCCGAGCGAGCAGAACGGACTCGCGCGCTGTCGGGAGTGGCTCACGAGGGTGCGGTACACGTCGCCGAGCTTGCCGCTCTTGTGGGCCTCTTCGAGCACGGCGAACCATGCATTGGCGGCAGCCCCGTCCAACGATACGCGCTCCGTGGCGATCTTCGCATCG
>CANMAT010000048.1 GCA_947494865.1 Deltaproteobacteria bacterium | reverse complement strand
TGCTGAGCGTGGCGCCACCCGCCGAGAGCACGCTCCTCGCGCGCCTCGCGTCGCGGGAGATCACGCACCTGGTGGCCCACTCGATCTTGTACGGCTCCCTCGCGGTGGCGCTGGCGTCGTGGTGGTTCCCGAGCGAGGCGCTCGGCGCGACGCGGCGCGCGCGGGGCGTGCAGGCCCTCGCGGCGGCGGCCCTCTTCGGGCTCATCGCGGGCGCCCAGGAGCTCACGCAGGCCCTCTGCCGCGCGCGCCTCCCCGCGGGCGAGGAGCTCTTCGACCTCACCGTCGACGTTGGGGGCGCGAGCCTCGGGCTCATCGCGTGGGCACACTTCGACGCGCGCCGTCGGCGCCCCGTCGCGAAGGCCCTCGGCGTGGTGCTGCACCCGGGCATCGTGGGGCCCGTCGGCGCCTTCGCGCTCGCGTGGGCGTCGCTCCGTGACGCGCACGCGGCCCTCGCGTGGACGCTCGCCGCCGTGCTCGCCGCGGCGCCCGTCGCCGCCGTGTGGCTCGTCGGGATGCGCCGCGGGTGGTTCTCCGACCACGACCTCTCGGTGCGCGAGGAGCGCCCGGCCTTTCTGCTCTCTGCGCTCGCCGCCGCGGGCCTCGCGGCGCTGGGCGCGCAGCTCGCGCACGCGCCGCCCGTGGTGCGGGTCTCCACGCTCGCGGGCCTCGTCGCGACGGCGCTCGTCACGGCGCTCACCGCCGCGGGGCTCAAGGTGAGCGGCCACGTCGCGGTGCCCGTGGGCGTGCTCGCGCTCCTCGCCGGGAGCTCGCAGCGGGGCCTCTGGCCCTTCGCCGTCGCGGCGCTCGCCGTGAGCTGGGCGCGCGTGCGCGAGGGGCGTCACACCCCGCGCGAGGTCATCGTCGGGTGGGGCGTGGCGGGCGCGTCGGGCCTCGTGGCGCGGTGGGGTTTTTGACGTGAGGGATGCGTCGCGCGGGCGGAGCTTCGGGTAGAGTCCGCGCCATGGCGACTCCGTTTCGGCGGGCGCTGGCGGTCGGCGCGGCGGTGGCCGCGTCGGGTATGCTGGCCTTCGGGTTCTATCGCACGCGCAAGCAGCGCGCGCAGGTGCGGCGCATCACGGTGGCCTTCGCGGGGTCCGAGCGCCCCGCCCGGCAGCGCGCCCTCGACGACCTCGCGGGGCGCGCCGACATGAGCGCCCCCGACGGGCGCGCCGACGCGGCGCGGGCGGTGTGCGCCCTCCTGCGCGAGTCCGTCAACGGCGCGTACACGGCCCTCGCGACGCGCGAAGACTTCGCCCCCGACGACGCCCCGCCGCGCTTCGACGCCCTCGCGAGCGACCTCCGTCGGCGCTACGACGTCGAGACGCGCCGCAACCGGGAGACGGCGCCCGCGCCCGCGCTCCCGCGCGACGCGCGCGAGCCCGGCTACCTGGTGGTGACGGTGCTCGTGGGCCTCGACGAGGCCCGCCCCTTCGACGATCGGGTGTACGACCGCGCCGCCCTGCGCGCCGCGCTCGACGCGCTGGTGCCCACGCGCTGCGGCCTCGCGGCGCTCGAGGTGATCTGGTCTCCCTCCGTCGACGAAGACCGCATGGCGGCCGACGCGCTCGCGGCGCACTACCCCGAGCTCGTCCCGCTGCGCGACGGCTCCGCCCGATGAGCGCGCGCGTCGCGCTCCCGCTCGCGGTGCTGCTCTCCGTCGCTGGCGCCGCGGGCGCGCAGTCGGTCCCCGTGATCGCGCCCCCCGCGATGGCGCCGTCGCCCGAGCTCGCGGCCCGCGTCGACCGCGTGGCCGAGGCCTTCCGCGACCGCGGCGCGCGCCCCCTCCGCGACCGGTGGACGGGCTTCGTGCGCGAGGGCGCCGCGCGCAGCTTCGACGTCGACGTGGCGCGCCCGCAGTGCCTCGGCTTCGTGGCCGTCGGGCGCGAGGGCTTCACCGACCTCGACCTCGCGGTGTCGAACAGCGCCGGCGTCGAGCTGGCCCGCGACGACCGCCGCGACGCGCACCCCTACGCCCGCGTGTGCCTCGCCGCGCCTGAGACCTTGCACGTGCGGGTGCAAGCCACGCGGGGCACGGGCGAGGCGTCGGTGCTCACGCTCGCCGCGCCGCCGCTCGTTCCGCCCCCCCTCGACGAGGTGCTCGGCGTGCGACCCACGAGCCTCTTCGCGGGCCCGCGCGTGCCGCGCGCCGAGGTCGGCCGCGACCCCGCCGCGGCGTCGGCGCGGGAGTTCCTCGAGCGCCTCGCGGGGCGCCTCGCGTCGCAGGGATACCGCCGCGCGGGCGTGGCGCGCTCGGGCAGCCTCGAGCACCAGCAGACCACGCAGGTGGCGCTCCCGCTCGCGCAGGGCCGCTGCTACGTGGTGCAGGGCGCCGGCGGCGACCACGTCGACGACCTCGACCTGCGCATCCTCTCGCCCGCGCGCCAACCGCTCGCGCAAGACGTGGCCACCGACGCGCGCCCCTCGCTGCGCATCTGCGCCCCCATGAGCGGCGAGTACACCCTCGACGTGCGCATGTTCGCGGGCTCGGGCGAGTGGGCCGTCGAGCTCTTGGAGATCTCCGCCGACGTCGCGCACCGCATCGGCGACGACGTGCAGGGCGTCGAGCGGGCGCGCGCGCTCGAGGTGGCCGGCGAGGCCGCGCGGCGCGCCATGACGCCCGTGGGCAGCGCCCTCCGCGGGGCCGCGTGGGCGGGGACGGCGCTGCCCTTCCCGGTCACCCTGCGCGCGGGGCGGTGCTACGTGTTCGGCGCGGCGGGCGACGAGCGCGTCGCGGCCCTCGACCTGTGGCTCAGCGACGAGGAGGGCGCGGTGCTCGCCGCCGACACCAACGAGCGCGAGCGCGCCGTGGTGTACCACTGCGCGCGCCGCGACCGGGCGGTGACCGCCAACGTGCGCGCCCAGGCGGGCCGCGGCGAGTACGTTTTTCAGGCCTTCGAGAGCGGGAGTGCTGCACCGTGAAAGCTCGCAATGTTCTGTCGTTCGCGCTCGCCCTCGCGGGCTGCCAGCGCGCCGCCCCCGCGACGCTCGTGCCCGTGAGCGCGGCCTCGTCGGGGGGCGCCGCGCCGGGTGCGAGCGCGCCGTCGCCGCCGCTCGTGGCGCGCCTCCGCGAGATCGAGCAGCAGCTCGGCGGCGGGCCCGTGCGCCTGCTGGGCGTGGTGGCCCACGGGTACATCACGCACGCCGCCGCGGTGACCACCCCCGTCGACGTGCCCGCCAACGCGTGCCTCTCGCTCGTCGCGCTGGGCTCCACGGGCGTGCGCGACCTCGACGCCCACCTCTTCGACCCGTCGGGCGACGTGCTGGTCGAAGACGTCGAGACCGACCCGCACCCGACGGTGCAGCTCTGCGCGTCGACGCCGCGGCGCGTGTACCACATGCTCGAGGCCTACGAGGGCAACGGCGCGTACCTCGTGGCGGCCTTCGCGACGGACCGCGGGGGCCTCAACCAGATCGCGCGGGTCATGGGCGGTCACCCCGCCACGGCGCCCGGCGCGGGGGGCGAGCGCTCGGAGATCGAGCGGCGCATCAACGAGCTGCGCGACGGCATCGCGCGCCGCGGGTTTCAGCCCTCGGGCGAGCCCACGCGCGCCGACTACGCCGCGGCGGGCGCCGTGCGCGTGCCCCTCGTGGTCACGCCCGACCGCTGCTACACGGTGGCCGCCGTGGCCGACGCCTCGGTGCGCGACGCGAACCTCGCCGTGTACGACGCGCAGGGCGAGCTCATCGCGCGCGACGAGCGGCCCGCGCAAGACGCGGTGCTCCAGCTCTGCCCCGCGGTGTCGGGGCCCCTCTCGGTGGAGGTGCGCGCGGTCACGGGGCCGGGCACCGTGGTGCTCCAGGCGTTCTCGGCCGACGCGGCCACGCTGGGCGGCGCGAGCGCGCTGTGGCTCGGCGAGCGCCTCGCGTGGGGCGCGCGCGCCGAGTCGCTCGACGCGACGGCGCCGCAGGTGGCGCGCGACCTCACGACGATGGGCTACACCCCCACCGGCGACGCCAACGGGCGCGGCGCGCAGCAGCCCCTGGCGCCGGGCGAGACGCGCGAGGTGGCCGTGCGCGCCGAGGCGGGCCGGTGCACCGCCGTGGCGGCCATCGCGGGGCGCGGCGTGGCGGGCGTGCGGGTGGAGGTCTTCGACGCCCGCGGCGACCTCACGGCGCGCGGCGCGCGGCACGGTGCGGCCACGGTGGCGGTGGTGTGCCCCACGGCGGCCGAGGAGCTGCGCGCGGTCGTGAGCGCGGCCTCGGGCTCGGGCCCGGTGATGGTGCGCACGTTTCAGAACGCCGCGCCGCCCGCGTGGGTGGCGGGCGTCGATCGCGTGGCGGTCTCCGAGGCGATGGCCGACGCGTGGGCGCGCGCCGACGGCGGCTGGCGCGCCGAGGGCACACCCGAGAAGATTCGCATCGGCGCGGGCTCGCGGCGCGTGCGCGACGTCGACCGCGCGTCGGGCGAGTGCGTGCGCTGGACGGCCTCGGCGGGCCGCGGGCTCCCGTGGGTGTCGATCGCGCTGCGGGGCGCCAACGGCGACCGCGTGGCGTGGTCGAGCGGCGAGGGCACGGCGGTGGTCACGCGCTGCGGCGGCGCGGCGGAGCGCCTGCAGCTCGAGGTGCGCACCGACCCCGCGGCGGGCCCCGAGGTCGACGCGGTGCTCTCGCGCGCCGTGCGGGCCGAGTCGAGGGCCGCCGCCGATGCGCCTCGCTGAGCTCGCCGCGTTCGCGTGTACCCTCTCGCTGGGGGCGTGCGCGAGCGCCCCTGCGGCGGTGTTTCCGACGGTGCACGTGCCCGACGACGCGGCCCGCTCGGGCTGGGCCGAGGCGCGCATTCACGAGGGCGTTCCGCGGGTGTTTCGCGCGCTCGCGGAAGGAGGCTCGGGGGCCATGCGCGCGATGCGACTGCGTCCCGCCGAGGTGGCCGAGCTGTTCACCGACGCGGGGCGGCAGCGCATCGAGCGCAGCGTGCCGGGGCTCACGCCGTCGCCGCGCGAGCGCCGCTGGCAGGTGCTGTCGCTGCACCGCGCCGACGCGGTGGTGGGCTGGTGCGCGCGGGGCGTTCACGTGGCCGAGTCTGGCGGCGCCGAGGGCTTTCGCGCGCGCACCCTCTACGTTGAGCGTCTGCTCATCGTGGGGGCCGAGGGCGACGGTCGCTGGGGCGCGTGGATCGAGGGCCTGGTGCTCACGGGCAACGGGTGGCGCATGCTGCCGTGGGTGCCCTACGAAGACGCCGTGGAGGCGCCGCGGAGGGAGCACAGCGACCTCGCGCTGTGGGACTGCGACCTCGCCCGTCGGGGCTGGTAGCTGTTCAGGCCGTCTCGATGGCTTGCTCGATCATCGCTTCGAGGTGGAGGGCCACCGCGGCGGCGGCCTGCGCGCTCGCGGCGGCCGCGGCGGGCTCGCTCTCGACGGGCGGCGGGGCGAGCGTGGGGCGGCTGTTCTCGCGACCGAGGAGGGCCAGCACGCGGGCCCGCAGGTCGGTCGCGTCGCGCACGGGGTGACCGCTGCGGCCGTCGGTGACGCCCATCGCGAGAGATTTCACCAGCGCGCGCGTCTGCGTGGAGACGTCGGCGGGGTCGATGCGCGCGAAGGGGACCACGTCGCGCGGGGCGAGGCCCTTGGCGCCGGCGAGGTAGCCGAGCAGGTATTCAGCGTGGAGACTCAGCGCCATGGGGAGTGATGCGACTCCGGGTGACAGAACGCGAGTTGACGATGCGAGAGTAGCGCCGCGACCTTGCGCTTGTCACCCGTTGAATCGCCGCGAAACTACGCGAAGCCCGCGCGTGCCTACTCGGTCATCGAAGGAACGGTGGGGATCCCGTCGGGGTCGCGCCCCGCGCTGCCCAGAAACGAAGCTGCGCGGAGGCGCGCGCCGGGCACGGAGAACACTACGAAGTGTCCGTCGCGGCCCCGGGGGGCGTCGAACTGCATCCACGCGCCGGTGACCGAAGCGCCGCGGCCGAGCACCACGTTGCTGCGCGCGGGGAGGAGCGTGGTGCCGAGCCCCGTGAGATCGAAGAGCGGATCGCGGTGGAGCACCGGGTCGACGAGGGGGAGGGCGATGGAGCGCGCGAGGGCGGCGATGCCCTCGGGGGGCGCGAAGGTGTCGATGAAGCCCTGCGTCTGAAACACGTGCTTGGCGCGCAGGCCCTGGCGCGGCTCGCGCACGAGGTAGCGCCCATAGTTCACCGGGTCTGACGGGTCGACCATGAGCTGCAGGAGGGTGACCGCGGGGTGCAGCGAGACGAGCTCGCGCGGCGCGAGGGCGAGGATCGACGTGATGATCGCGGGGATGTTCACCGGGCTCGTCTTGAGGAGGAGCGACACGTTGAACGCCCCGCCGGCGCCCGAGAGCACGGCGGCGTGGGCGGCGTCTTCGGCGGCGAGCCACAGGGGGCCGTTGAGCCCGCCCTGCGAGTGCCCGAAGAACATGAGCCGCGCGGGGTCGAAGCGCGCGGTCACGGCCTCGCCGTTGCGGGTCATGGGCACGGAGAGAACGCGCGCGAAGCGGCCGCACTGAATGAGGTCGAGCGCGGCCTGGAGGTTGTTGGTGCGCCCCGCCTCGGGGTTGAGAAAATTGAAGAAGGCCGTATCGGGCGAGGTGCCCATGGTGGCGCGCTCGCCGTGAAACACCTGGTCGAAGCCGAGCATGGCGACGCCCTCGTTGGCGGCCGCCTCGGCGGTGCGATCCATGATGAAGCTCTGAAAGTCGCCGCCGGTGCCGTGGGCGTAGATGGCGAGGGGCCAGCCGCGCGCGGGCATGGGGCCCCGCGGGATGGTGAGCGCGAAGCGCAGCGTCTCGGTGCGCTGCACCTGCGGAACGCCCGCGGCGTCGAGCACGAAGCCGCCGCTCCCCATGACCCCATACGGCGGCGGACCGGCTTGAAACACCGGGTTGGGCCCGTAGTGTCCGATCACCGAGTCGGCGTACCCGAGGTCGAACACCGGGCCGAGGTCGGCGAGCGCGGGCGTCGGCCCCGCGGTGCGGAGCCAGTCGGCGGCGCGAAAGAACTCCGCGCCCGGATCGAGCGTGGTGAACGTAGTCACCGAGAGAATGCGCTCGCGCGTGACGCCCACCGCGGCGAGCTCGTCGAGGGCGGGCGTGAACACCGCGCGCGC
Source organism: Deltaproteobacteria bacterium (assembly GCA_947494865.1). GTDB lineage: Bacteria > Myxococcota_A > Polyangia > Polyangiales > CAISKJ01. The sequence continues at coordinate 4,659 of CANMAT010000048.1, read as the reverse complement.
GGCGGTGACGGCGGCGTCTTCGCCGGCCGCGGCGGGGGCGAGCACGGCGTCGAGGTCGCGGTCGCGCGTGAGGGGGCGCCCGTCGCGGGCGCGGAGGTCGCGCGTGACCACCACGGCGTAGCGGGTGCGGGGGCGCAGCGGAAAGCCCGTCGCGGGCGCCACCGCGAGGGTGTTGCTGTGCCAGTAGCGGGTGGGCGTGTCGCGCACGTACCACTGGAGCGGGAGGCGGCGGCCGTGGTCCGGCGAGGCGGGGTCGACGTCGACGAGCTGCACCGACGAGGCGTCGCGGCGCGAGGCGTCGGCGCTCGCGGGGAGCGAGGCCGGGTCGACGGCGCTGCCGAAGCGAAGGTACGCGGCCCCCACGGTGGAGAAGCCGTCGAGGCGGTCGGTGAAGAGCGTCACGTACTGCCCGAGAATGGTGGGCGTACCCGCGCCGGGCATGAAGGTGAGGTCGATCTTGCCGCGCGCGGTGCGCGCCACGTCGCTGGGCCACGGCATGAGAAAGGCCGTGCGGCGGTCGCCGGTGAGGTCGGCGCGCGGGAGCACCCAGCTCGCGAGCCCTGCGGCCACGGGCACGCGCTCTTCGACCGCGGGCTTCGCCGGGGGCGCGTCGTCGGTCGCGAGGGTGTCGGGGAGCGCGCGCGCGTCGAACGGGATCGCCGCGTCGGGCTTGCCGTCAAGGGGGAGCGCGTCGAGGCCGCCGCAGCCCGCGAGAAATGCCGAGAAAACCAGTGTGCGCGCGCTCATCGGCGCCGAGCCTACAGCGCGCGTGCGGCGCTTCGCTACGGGGTGTCGTGCGAAGTCACAGCGAGGCGCGACGCGAGAAGCGCATCGGGGCGGTGAGGTGCCCCCACACGGCCTCGCCGCGCGCGTCGTAGCCGCGGTCGCGCACGGTGACCTCGCCCTCGCGCACAAGGAGCTCGCGCTTGGCGTGCGAGGCGCCGTTGAGCACGCTGCGGCAGGCGGTGCCCGCGGTGGCGGCTTCGAAGCGGTCGCCGCGCCAGGTGGCCACGAGGTCGCAGCCCGCGCGCTCGGTCACCTCGTCGGTCGTGAGGCTACGCTTCGAGGCCTCGTCGCAGAGGCCGCGCGCCCCCTCGGGGTCGAGGAGGGTGAACTCGCGCACGTGCGCCTGGCGGTGGCCCTGGCCGTCGACCACGTAAAGGCGCTGCGAGAGGGGGCGGCCGGTGCCGTTGGCGAAGCGCTCCTCGGCGTAGAGCACGTGCTCGCCGAGGGCCGGCGCGTCGACGCGGCAGACCCTGCGGGTGACGGCGCCCACGTGCGTGTCGTCGCTGCCCGAGGCGGGTGCTTCGAAGTCGCCCTGGAGCATTCTTGCGAGTCGGGCGCTGGCCCGGGTCTCGACAGGCGAAGCGACGGCGACGCGCGACCCGTGGCTCGCCATGTACGCCCCCGCGAGAACACCAGGAATGAGCATGAGGCCGAGAACTACGCGACGCATGGCATGACTCTCCCCGCGGCGTCCACTGCGCCGCGCGCTTTCCGTTACAAACAAGGCGGTTACCGTGCTCCGTCGTCGCAGGGCAAAAAAGCTGCGCTAGAGTCGCGGCCCCTCCGATGCGCAACGCCTCGCTCGCACTCCTCGTCGTCGCGCTCGTCGCGTGCCGCAAGGGCTCTCCCGCGGCGCCCGACGCCGCGATCGCCGACGAGCCCGACGCGTTCGCACCTGGAGCTCCGAGGGCCCGCGCGCCCGCGTGCCGCCCCGTGGCGGTGTCGTGGTACGCGCCTCCCGCCGCGGGCGAGCGCCTCGACGACGACGCGGGCGTGGTGTCTCCGCCCGACGCGGGCGACGCGCTCTTCCCCGCCATCGAGTCGGCCACGATGGCCGCCGCCGACAACACCCAGTGGCTCCTGTGGGCCGACGCGCGCGACCACGCGCTGCACCTCGGGCGCGCGCAGCACCCCGCGGTGACCACCGGCCTCACGGGCGGCAACCGCGGCGAGGCGCTGCTCTCGCTCGCGGGTCCGCAGCGCGCCACGCCCGTGGCGGTGTGGGCCTACGACACGCCCGCGGGGAGGCTTCACGTCGTGCGCGGCGGCGAAGGCCTCGACGCGGCGTGCACGCAGCCCGAAGCGCGCGACGAGGCGCTCGCCGTCTCCACCGCGGTGACCTCCAACGGCGTGCTCGTGGCGTGGGACGACGACGGCCCCACCGGCGGCGCCGTGAAGGTTCAGGTGGTTCCCGTGCCCGTGCCGTCGGGGCAGTGTCCCGCGCCGCGGCAGGTGTCGCCGCCCGATCAAGACGCGGGCGACCCCCTCGTGGTGGCCGCGCCCGACGGCGGCGCGGTGATCGCGTGGCTCTCGGCGCGCGAGCTCGAGCGCGACCAGAACAACGACACGGCCACCGACGTGTGGGCCCTCGCCCTCGACGCGCGCGGCGCCTCGCTGGGCACCCCCGTGCGCGTCACCACCAGCGCGGGGCACCGCTTCGGGCTCGCGGCGGCGGTGTCGCCCGACGGGGCGTCGGTGTGGCTCGCGTACCGGGTGGTGCCCGACAGCGGCACCGAGGCGCGCGGCGACGGCGGCTCCGTGGCCCTCACGCGCCTCGCGCGCAACGCGCAGGGGCTCGCGCGCCTCGGCGACCCGATGGTGATGACCGCCAACGACGCCAACCCCACCGCCGCCGTGCGCGTGTTCGCGTACAACAGCGTCGAGCGGCCCGTCGACGTGTGGTGGCGCGACCGGCGAGGGGCCGCCGTCACCACGATGCGACGGTCGTGCGACGCCACCGGGAGGCCCTCCCTCGACGCGCCCGGCGGCGTGGCCGAGCCCGCGCTCCACGGCGAGCTCCCGGCGTGGATGGACCCCCGCGGCGCCGTCGGCGCGTGGATCGTGCGCACCCCCGGCGGCGGGGTCGGCGTGGCACGAATCCGCTGCGGGGCCGCGCTGCGTTGACGGCTTCTCTGCGCGGTAAGCATCTGGTAGGAAGCGAGGCAACCATGTCGAACAAGGTTCTCATGACGCCCGGCGGATACGCCGCACTCACCACCCGCCTCCAGCACCTGAAGGCCGAGATGCCCAAGGTGAGCCAGGAGATCGGCGTGGCGCGCGAGCACGGTGACCTCCGCGAGAACGCCGAGTACCACGCGGCCAAAGACAAGCAGGGGATGCTCAACGCCGAGATCGTGCGCATCGAGTCGCAGCTCGCCGACGCCGAGGTGGTCGACACGACGAAGCTCAAGGGCGACAAGATCGTGTTCGGCGCGCGCGTCAAGCTGCGCAACACCGACACCGAAGAAGAGGTGAACTATCACATCGTCGGGCCCGCCGAGGCCGACATGGCGCGCGGCGCGATCTCGTACGAGGCCCCGCTCGCGAAGCAGCTCATGGGGCGGCGCGCGGGCGACGAGGTGAAGGTGCGCACGCCCGGCGGCGAGCGCGAGTACGAGGTGCTCGAAGTCTCCTTCGACTGACCGCGATGGTGCGACGCCCTGGCGAGTCGGGCTTCGCGCCGCCGACGCTCACCGCGACGCAGGCCCCCCCGCCCGACCTGCAAGACCGCCCCGTCGATGAGCTGCGCAACGTGGGCCCGCAGGTGGCCGCGGTGCTCCGCAGCCGTGGGTTCGTCACCATCGGCGACGTGCTCGCGCACCTCCCCCGGCGCTACCTCGACCTGCGCAACGCCGACGATTGGCGCCTCGTGCGAAACGGCGCGTGGGGCTCGCTGGTGGCCGTCGAGGCCCGCGTCGAAGACGCCCGCCTCGCGGGGCCCCCGAGCGCCCGTCGGCTCATGCTGGCCCTCAAGGAGCCGCGCGGGGCTACGACGCTGCGCGCGGTGTTCTTTCACGCGAAGCCCGGCATGGCCGCGCGCATGGGCGTCGGGTCGGTGATGCGCGTGGTGGGAATGCTCCGCGACGGCCCCGGCGGCGCCGAGCTCGTGCAGCCCAAGGTGGTCGCGCCGGGCACGCGCACGCGCCCCATCGAGCCCATCTACGGCGGCATCGGGAGCATCGCGCCGGGCAACGTCTCTCGCATCGTGGCGGGCGCCCTCGAGCGCGCCCACGAGTGGGCCGACCCCGTTCCGCCCGAGGTGGCGAAGTCTCTGGGGCTCCTTCCCGCACCCGCGGCGCTGCGATTGCTCCACACGCCCGACGCGTCGGTGCCGCCCGAGTACCTCCACGCCCTCGCCGCGGGGACGAGCTCGGCCCACCGGCGCATGGGCTTCGAAGAGCTCCTCGCGCTGAGCGTCGCGCTCGAGCGGGCGCGGCGACAGTCGGGGGGCGCGCGCAAGGTCCCGCCCGACGTCACGGTCTCCGACGCGGTGGGCGGGCGCCTGGGGTTCACCTTCACGCCCGGTCAGCGCGCGGCCACGGCGGTGCTCCTCGACGACATGCAGCGCGTCGAGCCCATGCGCCGACTCCTCGTCGGCGACGTGGGCTCGGGCAAGACCGCCGTCGCGCTCGCGGCCTCGCTGGCGGTGCTGCGCGACGGCGGGAGCGTGTGCTGGCTCTGCCCCACCACGCTCGTGGCCGAGCAGCACGCGCGCACGCTCGAGCGGGGCCTCGCGGGCGAAGGGGGGGCCCTCGCGGTGATCCTCGGGTCGACCGCGGCGCGCGCGCGCAAGCAGGCCGAGAAGGTGATCGCGCAGGGGCTCGTGCGCGCGGTGGTGGGCACCCACGCGATCCTCGAGTCGGGCGCCATTCC
>CANMAT010000047.1 GCA_947494865.1 Deltaproteobacteria bacterium | reverse complement strand
GTAGCGCGCCCGGCACGCAGCACTGATTCGCCGCACGATCGCCGCGCTTCACCGCGCGACGCTCACCGCGCCCGCCCTCGTAGCCCCTCACGGGATGACGGGGGCGTTCGCGTTTCTGGGCCCGCCAGTGGGGTGTAGAAGCGGTCGAGCCCCACGATCTCGTAGGGCGCTTCACCGCGCGCCACGAAGGCCGCGCTGCGCCGCGCGATCTCGTCGGCGATGCGCGGAAACGCCGCCACGCTCCACGGTAGCGTGTCGTGCATCAAGAGCACGCCGCCGTTGGGCGCGCGGTCGAGCTCGGCCACGACGTTGTCGTACACGCCCTGCGCGGTGTTCACCCGCCAGTCGTTCGAGTCCATCGCCCAGAACACCGGGGTGTACCCGCGCGAGAACACCTCGTTCACCGCGCGCGGGTGATTGAGCGCCCCGTACGGCGCGCGAAACAGAAACGGCCGCGCGCCGATCACCGCGCGAATGAGCCCCTCGGTGCGGTCGATCTCGTAGCGCAAGGTCTCGACCGTCATCGTGTCCATGAGGTCGTGGTGGTACGTGTGGTTGCCCACGAGGTGGCCCGCGCGCCACGCTCGCAAGAGCACCGCGCGGTTGCGCTCGGCCACTCCGCCGTCGCCGTCCATGCGGTGCCCCGTGACGAAGAACGTGGCGCGGAGGTGGCGCCGCTCGAGCTCGTCGAGGAGGCGCGGTGTGGTCTCCCAGCTGGGGCCGTCGTCGAAGGTGAACGCGATGCAGCGGCGACCGCACTGGCCGCGCATGAGGCGCCCCGCGCGGTAGCGGTCGGCCCACAGGTTGCCGTCGTCGGATTTGATCTTGTAGCGCACGTCTTCGATCGTGTTGCCGTGGGTGGCGAACGACGCCAGCGGAGCACACACGATCGCAAGAATGCCGAGGAGCGAACGCTTCACGCGCGCGAGACTAGACCCATCGCGCCGAAAGCGATCGCGTGATCAGAACGGGATGTCGTCGTCGCTGCCGCCGCCGCCGCCGCCGAAGTCTTCGGGGGGACTGTCGTTGGCGTCGTTGCGCGGCGCTGCAGGCGCGGGGCGAGGGCCGCCGCCGCCGCCACCGCCACGGCCTCCGAACCCGCCGCCGCTGGGGCTGCCGCCGCCACCGCCGCCACCTTCGCCGCGACGACCGTCGAGCAGGATGAGCTCACGGCACATGATATCCGTCGCGTACTTCTTCACCCCGTCCTTGTCTTCGTAGGAGCGAGTCTCGATGCGGCCCTCGACGTAGATGCGCGAGCCCTTCGCGAGGAGCTTCTGCAGGGCCTCTGCACGGGGACCCCACACGACGACGTTGTGCCAGTGTGTCACCTCCGCCATCTGCTTGTTGTGGTCGAGATACTTCTCTGTTGTTGCCAGTCGGAGTGTGAGCCGTGAGCGCCCGCCCTGCGTCGAGCGGAGCTCGGGATCGGCCCCGAGGTTGCCGATCAACATCGCCTTGTTGAGACCTTCAGCCATGACGTCCTCCCCGCTGCTTCGTTCGCGGTGGTACTTCGGTTGTTCTCCGACCGTAGCGCGCTCCCCGCGCCGAGATCAATTTCGCGGCTGACAGAGTATGTCACACTCGAAACGGCTTCAATATAAGCACTTACGTGTGTAGGGTGGCGGCGTGATCGAGTTTCGGGGCATCCACAAGAGCTTCGGTCCCAAGACGGTTCTGGCGGGCGTCGACCTCACCATTCCCGACGGCGTGGTGCAGTTTCTCATCGGCTCGTCGGGGGCCGGCAAGAGCGTGCTCATCAAGCACCTGATCGGGCTCTTGAAGCCCGACGCGGGCGAGATCTGGCTCGACGGCGAGGACGTGTCGCGCCTCGACGAGCGGGCGCTCTTTCGCGTTCGAAAGGTGTGCGCGATGGTGTTTCAGCACGCCACCCTCTTCGACTCGATGACCTGCGCCGAGAACGTGGCGCTGCCGCTGCGCAAGCACCGCGGCCTCTCGCAGCGCGACGCCCTCGCGGAGGCTTCGAAGCGCCTCGACCAGGTGCACATGCGCGCCTTCGCCGACCGCTACCCCGCCGAGCTCGGCGACGGCATGCGCAAGCGCGTGGCCATCGCGCGCGCCCTCACCGTCGACCCGCGCTACGTGCTCTTCGACGAGCCCACCACCTCGCTCGACCCGGTGAGCGCGCGGCGCGTCGACCGGCTCATCCGCGAGCTCTCGGACCGCCTCGGGGTCACCAGCATCGTGGTGTCGCACGACCTCGCGTCGATCTTCTCCATCGGAGACCGCATCGCGTTTCTCTACAAGGGCAACCTGCGCCTCGTGGGCACGCCCGACGAGTTTCGCGCCAGCGACGACCCCATCGTGCGGCAGTTTACGGGCGGCCTCGCGGAGGGGCCCATGGAGGTGTAACGTCCCGCGCCGATGGCGGCGGCGAGGTCGGTCGAGGTCAAGGTCGGGATGCTCATTCTGGTGGGCGTCTCTCTGCTCGCGGGCCTCGTGCTCGTGATGGGCGGCATTCACCTCGGGCGGCGCTTCACCATCGCCGTCGACTTCAACAACCCCGGGGGCATTCAGTCGGGCGCCCCGGTGAAGATCGCCGGGGTGCGCGTGGGCACCGTCGAGCGCCTCGAGTTTCGCGGCGCCCGCGTCGACCCGCAGACGGGCCGCGCCTCGCTCGTGCGCGTGCACGCCGAGGTCGACGAGCGGTACCGCAACGAGATCCACGCCGACGCGTCGTTCTTTGTCACCACGCAGGGCGTCCTGGGCGAGCAGTTTCTGGCCATCGACCCGGGCAGCGCCGCGCAGCCCGTGTTTCGCGCCGACCGCCCCGTCGAGGGCATCGACCCGCCGCGCATCGACCTCTTCGTGGCGCGCGCCTACGCCCTCCTCGACGACACCGTCACCGCCGTTCGCGCCAACCGCCGCGAGCTCGGCGGCATGGTCGACGACCTCGCGGGCGTGCTGCACAACACCAACGACCTCTTGCGCCGCAACGGCCCGCGCATCGACAGCATCGTGGAGAACGCCGACCGCGCCGTGCGCGACGCCGACGGGCTCATCGTGGCGGCGCGCGAGCGCTACGTCGACGGCCCGCAGGCGCGGCGCATCGTGAACCGCGCCGAGAGCGTGCTCGCGAGCATCGAGCGCGACGTGCCGCCGCTCGCGCGCGACGCGCGGGCCCTCACGGCGCGGCTCAACCACGTGGTCGAGGGCGTGGGCGACCCGCAGATCGCCGACCTCCAGGCGACCTTGCGCGACGTGCGCGCGCTCTCGCAGCGCGCCAACGCCATCGCGGGCGACGCGCAGGCCATCAGCGCGCGCGTGCGCTCGGGGCAGGGCACCGTCGGCGCGCTCCTCATGGACGAAGAGCTCTACGACGACCTGCAGGAGATGGTGCGCGACCTCAAGCACAACCCCTGGAAGTTCTTCTGGCGCGAGTGATCGCTCGAGCGCGTTGACGGCGCGAGCGCGCGCACCCACAACCCGAGGCCCCGCTCATGGACCCCCGCAAGCTCCCCGAAGGTCGCCTCGGACGCCTCGCCCGCCTCGCGAGCCTCGGAGCCCGCGCGGGCGCCAGCGCGGTGCTCTCGGGCGACGGCCACCACGCCGCCGCGAAGCACGCCGCCGAGGTGCTGGGCACCATGCGCGGCCTCGCCGCCAAGGTGGGCCAGATGGCCAGCTACGTCGACGGCGTGGTGCCCGAGGCGCACCACGGCGCCTACGAGGGCGCCCTTCGAGCGCTTCGAAGCGCGGCGCCCACCTCGTCGGCCGACGACGTGCGGCGGGTCATTCGCGAGGAGCTCGGCGACGATCCCGAAGCGCTCTTCGCGACGTGGAGCGAGGCGCCCCTCGCGAGCGCCTCGATCGGGCAGGTGCACCGGGCCACCCTCCACGACGGCCGCGAGGTGGCGGTGAAGGTGCAGCACGCGGGCATCGACCGCGCGGTCGAGAGCGACCTCGACAACGCGAGCTCGCTCGAGGTGATGCTCGGCGCGCTGAGCCCGAAGGGGCTCGAGACGAAGCGCACCTACGAGGAGATCCGCGCGCGCTTCCTCGAGGAGCTCGACTACGGCCTCGAGGCCGACCGCACCGAGGCCTTCGCGCGCATCCACGCGGGCGACGCGCACATTCGCATCCCGCAGGTGGTGCGGGAGCGCAGCGCGAAGCGGGTGATCACCACGGAGTTCATGCGCGGCCACAGCCTCGACGACGCCGCGGGCTTCGCCGAAGAGACGCGGCGCGCGTGGGCCGAAACGATGTGGCGCTTCGTGTTTCGCGGCACGCTCGTGGGAGGCATGTTCAACGCCGACCCGCACCCGGGCAACTATCTCTTGAACGACGACGGGGGCGTGAGCTTCCTCGATTTCGGCTGCGTGCAGGCCCTCGACCCCGCCCACAACGCGCGCGCCAAGACCATGCATTGCGCCGCCCTCGACCGCGACGAGGCGGCCTTCCGCGACGCTGTGATCGCCCTCCTCGGGACCCGCGCGGGGCCCCACGAGGAGCGCGTCACGGCCTACACCCGCGAGTGCTTCGCGCCCCTCTTCGAGTCACCGTACCGCGTCGAGCGCCCCTACGTGGCGAAGCTCGTTCACGACATGAGAGACATCGGCAAGGCCGCGTTCAAGCGAGACAGCAACGCCGTGGGGTTGCCGCCCAACATGGTGTTCATGAACCGCCTCCAGTTCGGCTTCTACTCGGTGCTCGCGCGCCTCGCGGTGACCGTCGACTACGCCCGCGTCGAGCGGGCGTTCCTCGCGCCGACGTAGGGCCCGCGGCGGGCTTGCGCGGCGCTCCGAAGTGACCGATGAAGGTAGCCATGAGGCACACGAGTCTGCTCGTCGCCGCGACGCTCTTCACCGTCGCCTGTGGCCCCTCTCCCAGCGCGCCCGACGCGGCCCTGGCCCCCCCCGACGGTCCTCCGCCGACGTCGGGTTCGTTCTGCGCCATCACCCCCGCGAACCTGCCCCCCGACGTGCGCGTGCCCGACGGGTTCTGCATCCGTCGGTACGCCCGCGTGCGAACGCCCCGCGTGCTCGCCTTCGCGCCCAACGGCGACCTCTTCGTCGCCTCGCCGAGCGAGTTTACGCCGGGCGGCGCGCCGCTCGGCATGGGATCCATTCTGGTTCTCCCCGACGACGACCGCGACGGCCTCGCCGACCCCGCGCGGGTGTACCTCGCGAGCGTCCCGAGCGTGCACGGGCTCCTCTTCGACCCCGACGCGCTGCTCTACACCCTCGGCACCGGCGTGTTTCGCTCGCCCTACGCCGCGGGCGATCGCACCGCCAGCGCGCCGGCGACGGCCCACGCACAGCTCGCCTCGCTGCCCGACACCGTGCGGTGGACCCACACGCTCGCGCGCGGCACCGACGGCGCCCTCTACGTCACCATGGGGCAGCACGACACGGGCATGTGCCCGGTGTTCAACCGCCGCGCGGGCTCGGTGCAGCGCATCGGGCCGGGGATGCCCCCCACCGGGGCCACGGTGATCGACGGGCTCCGCAACCCGATGTACATGCGCTGCAAACCCTGGGGGGCCTGCTACGCGGCGGAGCTTTCGAACGACTCGTGGGGCGCCTACGGCGGCGTCGAGAAGCTCATTCAGCTGCGGCAGGGCGACGACTACGGCTTCCCGTGCTGCATCGACCACGATCGCACGTGGCCCGGCACGCCGCGCGGCTACGACTGCGGTCGCGTCGCCCTCTCGGTGCAAACCTATCCCCTCAACGACACGCCCTTCGGCTTCGACTGGGCGCCGTCGTCGTGGCCCGCCCCCTACGGCGGGGCGTTCTTCGTGGGCCTCCACGGCGTGGTGGGAACGTGGACCAACACGGGGGTGCAGTGGGCCCCGACGGACCCGGCGACGCATCGCCCCACGCGCCCGACGGAGTTCTTCGCGCGCGGCTGGGGACGCGGTGCGCCCATTCAGGGTCGGGTCACCGACCTGGTGTTCGCCCCCGACGGGAGGATGTTCTTCTCCGACGATCAGGACGGGGGAATCTACTGGGTCGCGCCTGTCACGCTGCGCCCTTGACGGCTGCGCTCACCGTTCTGCCTCACTTGTGGCGAAGTGCCACGCGTCACCTGCCTCAGTGATCTCGCAATTTCTCAGGCAAAACCCGCGGCCCGAACCCTGCAAACGACCTGATCCGGTCGGTGCGCTCGTCTTCAGCAACGAGAGCATCGAAACCGACACCATGGTCGTCAAGATGCGCGCTTGGGGGTTCTATGACTCGAGAAGGGGATCAGGCACTTTCGAAGTACATCACGCGGGTGAAGGAGATTCCCACCCTCACGCGCGAAGACGAGCACGCGCTCGCGCTGAAGGTGCGCGACGGCTCCGACCCCAACGCGGCCGAGGGGCTGGTGCACGCGAACCTGCGCTACGCGGTGGCCATCGCGGTGACGTACCGGCGCTACGACCTGCGCCTCTCTGACCTCGTGGCCGAGGGCAACCTCGGGCTCGTCACGGCGGTGAAGAAGTTCGACCCCGACAAGGGCACGCGCTTCGTCACGTACGCCGCCTACTGGATCCGCGCCTTCATCTTGAACCACGTGATCCGCAGCTGGAGCATGGTGGGCACCGGCAGCGGCGCGCTGCGCTCGAAGGTGTTCTTTCGCCTGCGCCGCGAGCGCGCCCGCATCGCCGGCATGGTGAACGAGACCGAGGCGGCGATGGCCACGCTGGCCTCGCAGCTCGGCACCACGAGCGCCCGCGTCGAAGAGATGATGCAGCGCCTCGAGGGGCGCGACGTCTCGCTCGACGTGGAGGTGTTCTCCGACGGCAAGGTGACGGGCCTCGACCTGCTCGAAGACATCGCCGCTCCGCAGGACGAGGTGGTCGGCGCGCGCATGCGCGAGCGCCTGCTCGACGGCCGCGTGAAGGTCGCCGTGGGGGCCCTCGACCGCCGCGAGCGGTACATCGTGGAGCAGCGCATCATGGCCGACGAGGAGATGTCGCTGGCCGAGATCGGCCGCCGCCTCGGCGTGTCTCGCGAGCGCGCGCGGCAGCTCGAGGCCCGCGCGAAGAAGAAGCTCCGCCAGACGCTCGGCGACCTGCGCGAAGTCGCGGCGTAGCAGCCCGCTGCGCTACGTGGGAAACAGCAGGAAGCCCGCGCTCGAGATGAAGAAATTGAGCACGATGACCGCGAGCGAGCTGTTGACCACGGCGCGCGTGGTCGCCCACCCTACGCCCTCGCTGCCGCCGAGGGTGCCCAGCCCGCACCACCCCGACACCACCGGGATCGCCGCGCCGTAGGCGACGCACTTCGCGAGCCCGATGAGCACGTCGCCGCGGTCGAGCAGCGACGTGTTCATGAAGGTGTTCACGGGCACGTCGAAGAGAAAATACGCCGTGGCCGCGCCGGCCCCGAAGCTCACCGCGCCCGCCCACACGATGAGCACGCCCGTCATCATGAGCGAGGCCTTGAACCTCGGCACGATGAGGTAGTTCACCGGGTCGACGCCGCACATCCGCAGCGCGTCGACCTGCTCGGTCACCACCATGCTCCCGATCTCGGCGGCGATGCCCGCGCCCACGCGCGTGGCGAGCATCATGGCGCCGATGGAGGCCGCGAGGTCGCGCACCAGCACCTCGAGAAACGTAGCGCCCAGCATGGTGAGGTCGGGCACCACGCGCAGCGCTTGAAGGGCGCTCTGAAACACCAGGATCATTCCGATGAACCCCATGGTCACCGAGAGAAAGAACAGCGACTGGTTGCCGATCTCGTAGCAGGCCTTCACCGCGGCGCCGGGCTCGGCGGGGCCGCGCGCCGTCCAGTACACGGTGCGCGAGAGCACGCTCCACAGCGAGCGCGCGGCGTTGACGAGGTCGAGCGCCTCGCGGCCCACGTCTGCCGCGAGGCCTGTGGGGCGCGTCGCGACGGGCGCCTCGGCGCCGCTCATTGGAGCACGTAGGTGGAGAAGTAGTCGGAGATGAACACGCCCGTGGCGCTCGCGACCACCGAGGCGTTCACCGCGCGGCCGACGCCCGGCGCGCCGCCCGTGACGGTGAGCCCGTAGTGGCTGCTCGACAGCGCGATGATGAGCCCGAAGAGCGCGCTCTTGATGAGGCCCGTCGCGAGATCCCACACGCGAATGGCTTCCAGCAAGCCGTTCCAGAAGGTGGCGACGTTCACCCCGAGGAGCGCCTGACCGGTGTACGCCGCGCCCACGAGCGCCAGCACGTCGCCGAAGATGGTGAGGATGAAGAGCATCACCACCATGGAGATCACCCGCGGCAGAATGAGATACGAGAGCGGGTCGATGGCGAGCGTGCTCAGCGCGTCGACCTGCTCGGTGACCGTCATGGTGGCGAGCTCGGCGGTGTTGTTGGCCCCCACGCGCCCCGAGAACATGAGCGCGATGAGAATGGGCCCCACCTCGCGCACCGTGGCGAAGCCGGCGCCCCACCCGAGGAGCCCCTCGGCGCCGAAGCGTCGGATGAGCACGCCCGCCTGCACCACCATGATGGCGCCCACGAAGAGCGCCGTGACCCCGACGATGGGCAGCGAGCGCACGCCCATTTTGTAGAGGTTGCGCAGGAGCTCGGGCCCGTCGACGCGCGGCGGAAACAGCCTTCGCGCGAGGCGCGCGGTGAGAATGGCCACGCCGCCCACCTGCGCGGCCACCGCGAAGGCCGAGGCGCCCACGCGCGCGGAGAGAGTCTCTTCGTCGGGGGTGCTCACGGCGCAGAGACCATCATAGCGGCCCCTCGACCTCGCCGTGAATGAACTGCTTCACCACCGGGTGCAGCGACGATCGCGCCTCGTCGGTGGTGCCGTCGAAGAGGAGCTCGCCGCGGTGCATGAGCCCCACGCGGTCGGTCACCGTGAGCAGCCGGTCGATGTCGCTCGACACCATGATCACCGTCGCGTTGGTCTCGCGCTGCTCCCTGCGCAAGAGGTCGAAGATCTTCTGCGAGGTGACCGGGTCGAGGCCCGCGGCGGGCTCGTCGTAGAGCACAATTTCGGCGCGCGTGACGGTGGCCCGCGCGACGCCCACGCGCTTCTTCTGCCCCCCCGAGAGCCCCGACGGCATGCGCGCTTCGAAGCCCACCAGGGAAACCGCCCGCAGGCGGTCGGCGACGCGCTCGGCGAGCTCGGCCTCGTCGGTGACGCCCATGCGCCGCAGGGGGAACGCGATGTTCTCTCCCACGGTGAGGTAGTCGAAGAGGGCGTTGTTTTGAAACAGCATGCCGAAGCGCCGGCGCACGCGCTGGAGCGAGAGCTCGTCGAGCCCGGTGACGGTCTCACCGGCGACGGTGACCGCGCCGCGGTCGGGCGTGACGAGCCCCACGAGGCACTTGAGGAGCACGCTCTTGCCCGCCGCGCCGGGGCCCACGAGGCCAAAGAGGCACCCGCGCGGCACCGTGAGACTCACGTCACGCAAGACCGGTTCAGCGAACGACTTCGAGAGACCATGCACCTCGATCACGGCGGGCGCGCGAGTGTATCCTCCGCGCCCTCGAGACCGCTACACCATGGCCGACTGGCTCGCCGATCAAGTCTTCTACGAGGTGTTTCCCGATCGATTCGCCATCGGGCGCGGCGGCGACGTGCACGCGAAGCGGCGCCTCCTGCCCCCCGACGCCGAGCTCCGCGCGTGGTCCGAGCTCCCCGCGCGCCCGCCGCGCGGCCGTGACTTCTTCGGCGGCGACCTGCGCGGCCTCGTCGAGCGCCTCGATCACATTCAGTCGGTGGGCGCGACGGCGCTGTATCTCACCCCGGTGTTCGCGTCGCCGAGCAACCACCGCTATGACACCACCGATTTTCACTGCGTAGACCCGGCCCTCGGGGGCGACGAGGCGCTCGTGGCGCTGCTCGCCGCGTGCAGGGCGCGGGGGATGCGCGTGGTGCTCGACGGCGTGCTCAACCACGTCTCCGACCAGCACCCGCGCGCCCGCCGACGGCGCGGGATGCTCGTGCACAAGGGCGTCGCGCAGCGCTGGCGCGGCTTCGGCCACATGCCCGAGCTCGACCTCGACGACCCCGCGGTGCGCGCCGAGCTCATCGACGGCGACGACGCGCTCGTGCCCCGCTGGATTCGCCACGGCGCCGCGGGGTGGCGCCTCGACGTGGCCGCCGACCTCACGCCGCGCATCGTGCGAGACGTGGTGCGCGCCGCGCGGAGCGCAGACCCCGAGGCGTGCGTGATCCCCGAGATCATGGCCTTTCCCGAGGGGTGGATGGGCCGCGAGGGCGACGCCGACGGCGTGATGAACTACTACGCGCGGAGGGCGCTCCTCGACTGGCTCGACGACCCGCGCGCCACGCCCGCGCGCGTGGTGACGCAGGCCGTGAGCGACGTGATCGCCGCGTGCGGCCTCGCCGCGACGCTGCGCTCGTGGATGATGCTCTCGTCGCACGACACGCCCCGCGCGTGGGACGCGTGCGGCGGGAGCGCGCGCGCGCGCCTCGCGGCCACGCTGCAGTTCACGCTGCCCGGCGCGCCGGTGATCTACTACGGCGAAGAGGTGGGGATGCGCGGTGGCGACGACCCCGCGAACCGCGCGCCGATGCCGTGGGACCCGCAGCGGTGGGATGCGTCTACGCTCGCGCACTACCGCGCCCTCGCGGCGCTGCGCACGGCGTCGCGGGCGCTCCGTCGCGGGCGCTTTCTTGACCTGAGCGGGCGAACGGGCGATGGGGTGCTCGCGTTCACGCGCGCGACCGACGACCCCGAAGAGACCGTGATCGTCGCGGCGCACGCAGAACCGACGGCCCGCGCAGTGAACCTCTACCTCCCGCATGGCGCGCTGCACGACGCGGTGAAGCTCGTCGACCTGGTGGCGCCCGACGACCCGTCGGCCCCGTGGGCCGCGCCGTGCTGGCTCTCGGCGGGGCGGGCACAGGTCGCGCTGCCGCCGTCGGGCGTGCGCGTGCTCGGCGTCGACGCGGGGCACATTCCCCAGTATCGGTTGTACCGAAAGCGGGAGCCTGCACGATGACCCGCAACGCCTTCGCGCTCGTGCTTCTGTGGCTGCTGCCCGCGTGCAGCGGCCGCGTCGAGGTGCCCTACGGCACGTGCCGCGCGTCGGCCCTGTGCGCCGAAGAGACGCCCCTCTGCATCGCGTTTCGCAACACCGCCGGCGGGAGCAACGCGCCCCTCTGCACGCGCGCGTGCGCCACCAACGCCGAGTGCCCCGATGATGGGGTGTGCATCGAGATCCTCCAGGGGGCGTACCGCTCCCTCTGCATGCAGCGCTGCGCGTCGGTGGGCGCGCAGTGCCCCTTCACGGGCGGGTTCTGCGCCACCGTGCGGGCGGGCGACATGGCCTGCGTGCCCTGAGCGCGAACCCCCGCGACACCCACCTCGAAGAGACCTACGCCATGAAGTTTGATCACGACCTCGCCGCACGCATCAGGCCCCTCATCGAGGCTGCCTTCGCCGACCGCTCGCTGCTCAAGGTGTACGACCATGAGTACGCCGTGCTCGACGCGCTCACCGCCCTCGACGCCGGCACCCTCCGCGTGGCCACGCGCGACGACGCGGGCGAGTGGACGGTGCACCCGTGGCTCAAGCAAGCCATTCTGCTCTACTTCGCCCTGCGCACCAACGAGCGCTCTACGTCGGGGCCCCTCGAGTTCAACGACAAGATCCCCGTGAAGGCCCCGCCGCCGGGCGTGCGCGTGGTGCCGCCGGGGACGGTGCGCTACGGCTCGCACGTCGAGCCCGGCGCCGTGGTGATGCCCGGCTACGTGAACATCGGCGCGTGGGTGGGCAGCGGCACCATGGTCGACACGTGGGCCACCGTGGGCTCGTGCGCGCAGATCGGCCGCGACGTGCACCTCTCGGGCGGCGTGGGCATCGGCGGCGTGCTCGAGCCCCCGGGCGCGCGCCCCGTCATCATCGAAGACGGTGCCTTCATCGGGTCGCGGGCCATCGTGGTCGAGGGCGTGTTCATCGAGCGCGAGGTGGTGCTCGGCGCGGGCGTTGTGCTCACCGCGAGCACGCCCATCGTCGACGTGACGG
>CANMAT010000046.1 GCA_947494865.1 Deltaproteobacteria bacterium | reverse complement strand
GAGGCGATGCGCGCGGCCTCGCCCGAGTACTTCGACCGCTACCTCGTGTATTTGAGCAACCTGCGGCTCTTGAAGGGCGACCGCCGCGGCGCGCTCGAGGCCCTCGGCAGCGCGCGCGCCGCGGCCGTGATGAAGCCCCGCACGCTGCTGCTCGCGGGGCTCGGCCTGCTCGATCGTCGGGTGCTCGCGCTGGCCCAGGGCCTGCGCTCGTAGTCGGGCTGAGAGGGCGGAGTCGCTCAGACCTCGCGCGCCCAGCGGAGGGCGTCGCGGATGGTCTGCGCGAGGTCGATCTTGCGCTCCCACCCGGTGAGGCGCGACAGGCGGGCCGTGTCGGGCACGCGGCGCAGCATGTCTTCGAAGCCGCCTTCGGGAAAGGCTGCTGCGTAGGGCACCGCGTGGATCTTCGCGGCCGAGCCCGAGATCTCGAGCACCTTCTCGGCGAGGGCGCGGATGGAGATCTCTTCGTCGGAGCCGATGTTGACCACCCGGCCCACGGCCACGGGCGTGTCGACGAGGGCGAGCACGGCGCGCACGCAGTCGTCGACGTGGAGGAAGCACCGCGACTGGAGCCCCGTGCCGTGCACCTCGAGGTTGTTGCCCGAGAGCGCGGCGGCGCAGAAGCGCGGGAGCACCATGCCGTAGTCGGGGCACTGGCGCGGGCCGGTGACGTTGAAGAAGCGCGCGACGGTGACCGGGAGCTTGTGCTCGTGGAACCACGCGAGGGCCAGAAACTCGTCGAGGAGCTTGGCGCACGCGTAGCTCCATCGGTGGAGCGAGCTGGCCCCGAGCACGCTGTCGTCGTCTTCGCTGAAGGGCACCTTGGCGTTCTTGCCGTACACCTCGCTCGTGGAGGCGAAGAACAGCGGCCGCCCGTGCTTCGCGCACGCGGCGAGCACCGTCTCGGAGCCCTCGACGTTGGTGCGAATGCCCTGGACGCGCTCGGCCATGATCTTGCGAACGCCCACCGCGGCGGCGAGGTGCACCACGTGGTCGGCCTCGCCCACGAGCGCGGTGACCAGCGCGCTGTTGACCACCGAGCCCTCGACGATGGTGAGCGACGGGTGCGACGCCACCGCGGCGAGGTTCGACCGTCGGCCCGTGGAGAAGTCGTCGAGCACGGCGACGGTGTCGCCGCGCGCGAGCATGGCTTCGGCCATGTGACTCCCGATGAAACCCGCTCCCCCCGTGATCAGATACCGCATGAAACCTCTTATCTCTACTCGACGCCCTTGTGTAAAGCGCCTATGCGCTCAGTGAACCTTGCGCTGCGCGAGCGCCTGCTCCACGCCCCGCAAGAAGCGCTCGGCGACCACCTCGGACGAGTACCGCCGCGCGCGCGCGAGGCCGTCGCGCGAGAGGGCCTCGCGCCGCGCCGGGTCTTCGATGAGCGCCACGATGGCCTTCGCGAAGCTCTCGGGGTCGCGCACCGGCGAGTACGCCGCCGCGTCGCCGCCCGTCTCGGTGTTCTCGGGGATGTTCGAGCACAGGCACGGCACGCCCATGGCCATCGCCTCGATGAGCGACACGGGCATGCCCTCCATGTACGACGGCAGCACGAAGAGGTCGGCGGCCTTGAGCACCGAGACCGCGTCGCGCCGGCCGATCATCTTCACGGGCGCGTCGATGGCGTCGATCGACGCTTGAACGGTCGCCTGCTCGGGCCCTACGCCCGCGATGACCATGCGCACCGGGTGGGTCTTCGAGGCGATGGAGACCGCGCGCACCGCCTCGGGCAGCGCCTTCAGCGGAATGAGCCGCGCGAGGGTGACGACCGCGAACTCGTGCGGCGCGAACCCGAGGGCCGCGCGCGCCTCTTCGCGCGAGGGCCCTTTGGCGGGATCGAAGGCGTGGAGGTTCACCGTGTTGGCGATGACCTCCATGCGGTCGGGGGGCACGTTGAACACGTCGGTGTAGGCCCGCGCGGCCTTGCCCGACACGGCGAAGAAGCGCGACGCGAGGCGCGAGGTGGCGTAGTCGCTCGTGCGGTAGATGTGATAGCGCAGCGGGTCGAGGGCGATGACGCCGCGGTTCTCGGGGGCCCACGCCGACGTTTGAATGGTGGTGACCGACGGGGTGCCCGCCACGGCGGCGGCGGCGCGGCCCATGATGTCGGCGTACGTGAGCTGGGTGTGTACGACGTCGACCTCGCGGGCCATGCGCACCGCGGCGGCGAAGCCCTTCACGCGGCCGAGGCCCATCTCGGCGCGGCGCACGTGGGCCTTCACCTGCGCCTCGAAGCCGTTGCCGGGGAAGAACGTCACCAGGTGGTTCTCGACGCCGAGGGCCTCGAGGGGGCCGAAGAGGTTGACCAGGTGCCGCTCGGCCCCCGACGGGTCGAGCGAGTTGATGACGTGCAGGATTCGCATGGCGCGTGCTGTGGTGATGGGCTTCGTGGCACCCGGGGCGCGCGGCGTTCACGCGCGGGCGGCGCACTCTCACACAACCCGCGCCGCGAGACCACAGAGCGCTTCTCTCGCCAACCGGCGGCAGAACCGTGTTAGTTGGCGCGCGACGGACCCATGACAACGATGCGCATCGGCGTGACAGGCTCGGAGGGACTCATCGGCTCGGTGCTTTGCGCGGCGCTCGAGCGCGCGGGCCACGAGGCGCGTCGCTTCGACGTTCGCAACGACACCAGGACGCCCCACTACGGCGACGTGCGCGAGCCCGAGCTCGTGGCCCACTTCGTCGAGGGCTGCGACGGCGTGGTGCACCTCGGGGCGGTCTCGCGGGTGATCCTCGGCGAGCGCGAGCCCGAGCGCTGCGTGGCCACCAACGAGGTGGGCACCCGCAACGTGCTCGACGCCGCGGCGGCCGCTTCGTCGAAGCCCTGGGTGATCTTCGCCTCGAGCCGCGAGGTGTACGGCGAGTCGCAAAAACTCCCCGTGCACGAAGACGCCGCGCTCTCCCCGGTGAACATCTACGGCCGCACGAAGGCCGCCGCCGAGCGCGCCACCGTCGAAGCGCGCGCGCGGGGCATCAACACCGCCGTGCTGCGCTTCTCGAACGTGTACGGCGCCACGCGCGACCACGCCGACCGCGTGGTGCCCGCCTTCTGCCGCGGGGCCGCGCTGGGGCATCCGTTGCGCGTCGACGGCTCGCTGCACACGTTCGATTTCACGCACCTCGACGACACCCTCGCGGGGGTGCTCAAGGCCATCGAGGTGATGGCCTCGGGCGAGCGCAACCTCCCGCCCATTCACCTCCTTACGGGCCGCCCTACGACGCTGGGGCAGCTCGCGGTGATGGCCGCGGCGGCGGGCGGGTGGCGGTCGGAGATCCACGAGGCGCCGTCGCGCAGCTTCGACGTGGGCCGCTTCGTGGGCGACCCCGCGCGCGCGAGAGAACTCCTCGGGTGGGAGGCGAAGCGCTCGCTCGACGAGGGCGTGCGCACCTTCGTGCGTGACTTCGCCCGCGAGCACAACACCCTCGAAGAGCTCCCGGGCTGAGCGAGCGCGTTCCCCGCGACGGGTTCGTCGCGCGCCGTCTACGACACTCTTGACGGAACAAGCACGCTGGTGAAGGGTGCGCGCCGCCCATGCGACCGTACGCCCCCCTCCTCGCCGCCGCGCTGATGGCCGGCGCAGTCTCCACCGTGGTTCTCGCGCAGCCTCGCCCCGGTGGGCGACGGCCTCCCGCACGCGCTGCGGCGCGCGCTGACGGCGGCGCGTCCGACGCCTCCGCGGCGCCCGCGGCCGTCACCGACGGTGCCGTGTCCGCCGACGCGGTGGTGTCCGATGCCGCGACGAGCGCCTCGGGCGACGGCGGCGCGGTCACCGTCGGCGACGCGTCGTTTCCGATGCGCCAGCTGGGGAGCGGCACGGTGGTGCACTTCCCCGTGCCCGAGCAGTTCGCGCGCACGGCGGTCCCGGTGTTCGTGCAGGTGCGCTCGACGGCCCCCGTCGACCACGTGTCGCTCTTCTACCGCGGCCTCGGCGCGCGTCGGTACACCGAGCTCCGCATGACGGCCATGGGGCAGCAGTTTCGCCTCGCGTCGGGCTACGGCGCGATGGTCCCCTGCGAAGACGTGTTTCCCCCGAAGGTGCAGTACTACGTCGAGGTCATCGACTCGTCGGGCGCGCCCAACGGCCGCGCGGGCACCGCCGACGCGCCCATCGAGGTGCCCGTCGTCGAGGTGCGCCGCTACGCAGCTCCGACCCTCCCCGGCCAGCCGGCGCCCCGCACCTGCGGCACCCTCACGACCGCGGCCACCGTGCGCGACGCCGGGGCCGCTTCGAGCGAGCCCGCGCGGGGCTCGGCCGACCTCGGCGAGCCCTGCCAGAGCGCCAACGACTGCCGTCGCGGTCTCCGGTGCGGCACCAACCATCAGTGCGTGTTCGACCGCTGACATTCTGGCACTGACCCTCCCGGGCTTTCGCCCCGACCGCTGCCAGAACGTCACCGAACGCCCCTCCTCCGAGACGCGCAAACCCCAAGAGAATCCAACACGTTGCCGTCGTCCGGCGGGGTGGCACGCCCCCCGCATAAGGATCTGTAGCCCCGATGCGTAGGCTCCTCCCCTGGCTCGAAACCGTTCTTCGCCGCTACCCCTGGGTGATCACCCTGGTCGCGCTCGTCCCGTGCGCGTACTTCGCGGCGCGGGGCACGAGCGAGATGGTGGGGGCCAAGGTCTTCGCCGCCGACACCGAGGCCCTCGCGCGCCCGCTCCCCGCGACGGGCCTCCCCTCGGCCGAACCCTCCGCCGCCACCGCGCAGAACCGCCACGTGCGCGATCGCACGGCGATCATTCACCGCAACGTGTTCGACTCCGACGCGGGCTGCCTCGACTGCGACGCCGGCAGCGATGGTGGCGCCGAGTCCGACGCCGCCGTGGTGGTCGCCAACCCCCTCGACGACCGGATCCTCCCGCCCGAGCCCTGCGTCGCGGGGCGCCCCCACGAGCCCGCGCCGTACCCGCAGGCGTGCGAGTCGCAGGCGAAGGTCATGGGCGCCGTGGTGAGCGAGCACGACGAGTGGTCGTTCGCGTTCGTGCAGGCCACGGGCTCGGGGCCCTCGATGCCCTTTCGTCAGGGCCAGACCATCGACAGCCGCCCGGTGAGCTTCGTGGGCCACTGCCCCGCCGTGGGGGCCTACGTGCTGCTCCGTCAGCCCGGCCAGCCGCGGTGCTTCATCGCCCAGATCATGCCTCCGCGCACGGCGCCTCCGCCCGTGCCCGTGGCCGCCCCGGTGGCCACGCCGCCCGCCGAGACGGGCAGCGCTCTCTCGGCCGCCCTCGAGGGCATCGAGCGCTCGGGCGCCAACGAGTTCAACGTACGCCGCTCCACCGTCGACCGCATCCTCGAGAACCAGGCCGAGCTCATGCGCACCACGCGCATCATGCCCCACGAAGAGGGCGGCCGCGTCGTGGGCGTGCAGCTCTTTGGTGTGCGCGGCAACTCGCTCCTGGGCCGCCTCGGGATGCAAAACGGCGACGTGCTCAACCGCATCAACGGCCTCGAGATCGCGTCGCCCGACCGCGCGCTCGAGGCCTACTCGCGCCTCCGTACGAGTGACCACCTCACCATCTCGGTCACCCGCAACGGCCAGCCTGTGAACATCGACTTCAACATCCGGTGATGACCCGCACCATGACCCCTGCGTCGACCCGAGTTCGTAGACCCCCGATGCCCGCGCTGGCGGCGCTCGTGATGGCGCTCGTGGCGTTCGCCGCCGCCGCGTGGTCGCAGCCCACGCCCGAGCAGCCGACGAAGGTTCGCACCGTACGCCGCCGCCCGATGACCCTGATGGTTCCGCCCGCCACGGGTGGGCTCAACCTCGGTCTGCCCCCGGCCGCGGCGCCTGGCACACCCCCCGCCGCGCGCCCGGTGGTGCCTGCCCCGATCGCGCCCGCGGTCGCGCAGCCCGTGGGCCCCGCACAGGTGGTGAACCAGAACCCCGGCGTGCCCACGTCGATCATCGAAGCGGGCGGCGGGTCGACCACCTCGATGCACGAGTTCGAAGGCGGCATGGACTATCGTCCGCTACCGCCCGGCGCGCGCATCACGTTCAACCTCCAAGACGCCGACCTGCCCGACCTCGTGCGGGCGATCAGCAACATCTCGGGGCGGCGATTTATCATCCCCGGCAAGGTGCGGTCGATCAAGACCACGATCTACTCGCCTACGAAGATCACCCCCGGCGAGGCCTACCAGGCCTTTCTCTCGGTGCTCGAGGTCAACGGCATGACCGTGGTCCCCTCGGGGCGCTACCTGAAGATCGAAGAGACCGCGGGTGCCGCCACCGCCGTGCTCCCCACGTACTCGTCGGGCAGCGGCGACGCGCCCACCGACGACCGCTTCATCACCCGCATCGTGCGCCTTCGCAACATGTCGGCCGACGACGCGTCGAACCTGTTGGGGCACTTCAAATCGCGCGACGGTGACATCACCCCGTACGCGACGACGAACACCCTCATCATCAGCGACACGGGCGCCAACATCCGCCGCATGCTGCAGATCTTGAGCGAGGTCGACGTCGCCGCGGTGGGCGAGCAGATCTGGGTCGAGCCCGTGCACTACGCCCTCGCGAGCGAGCTCCAGGGGCGCATCAACGAGATCCTCGGCGGCGCTCAGGCCTCGGCGGCGCCGCGCCCCGGCGGCAGCTCGGACCTGCGCCTCACGCGCATCCTCGCCGACGACCGCTCGAACTCGCTCGTGATCGTGGCGACGCAGCGCATGTACCTCCGCGTGCTCGAGCTCGTGCGCCGCCTCGATGTTTCCATCGAGGGCGAGGGGCAGGTGCGCGTGTTTCGCCTCCAGCACGCCGACGCCGAAGAGATGGCCACGACCATCAACAACATCACCGGCGGCGGCCGCGCGGCGGGCGCCGCGGCGGGCGCCAACCGCGGTCAGAACGCGGTCTTCGAAGGCCAGGTTCGCATCACCGCCGACAAGCCCACCAACGGCCTGGTGATCACCTCGTCGCCGCGCGACTACCTCGCCGTGCGCAGGGTCATCGACGAGCTCGACCGCTCGCGCCGACAGGTGTTCATCGAGGCCGTGATCGTCGAGCTGCAGGTGAACCGCACGAGCCGCATGGGGCTCAACTTTCACGGCGCGCTCCCCATCGGCGACGGCGGCGCCGACGGCACGGGCCTCGGCGGGTTCTTCCCCCTCTCGTCGATCGCGCTCAACGACCCCAACGTGCTCTCGGGCCTCGCCCTCGGCGTGCGCGGCACCCCCGTGGCAGGCTCGCAGAACCTCATCCCCGGCATCGGCATCTCGATCCCCGCGTTCGGCGTGACGCTCAACGCGCTCGCCACCACGGGCGACGCCAACGTGCTCGCCACGCCCAACATCATCGCCACCGACAACGTCGCGGCGAACATCAACGTCGGGCAGAACGTGCCGCTGCAGACCAACATCGGCGGCGGCCTCGCGGGCCTCGGCGGCCAGGCGGGCGCCCTCGGCGCGCTGGGCGGCCTCGGCGCGCTCGGCGGCGGCTTCGCGGCCCCTCGCCAGGACGTGGGCACGAAGATCAACCTCACGCCGCACATCAACGACTCGGGCGAGGTGCGCCTCGAGATCGAAGAAGAGATCTCCGAGGTGGGCGCCTCGACCGGTCAGCTCGGCGCGGTGACCATCAACCGTCGTACGGCGAAGACCACCACCGTGGTGCGCGACCAGAACACCGTGGTGATCGGCGGGCTCATTCGCAACACCGAGACCAACAGCGAAGAGCGCGTGCCCATCCTCGGCGACATCCCCATTCTCGGCGCGCTCTTTCGTCGCACCAACCGCACGGTGCAGCGCTCCAACCTGCTCTTGTTTCTCACCCCGTACGTGATCCGTGACCAGAGCGACCTGCGCCGCATCTTCGAGCGCAAGATGCGCGAGCGGCAGGAGTTCGTCGATCGGTACTTCGTCTTCTCGGAGAACGAGTACGAGCCCCCGATGGATTACACGCGCACCAACGGGCTCGTCGAAGAGATCCGCCAGTCGATCCGCGAGCTGCGCACGCGCGCCGAGCTCGAGTCGCAGTCGCGCCCCGCGCCCGCCGAGCCCCACACGCCCAGCGAGAGCATCGACCTGCCCGTCGAGATTCGCCCGGGGGGTGCGCCCGTGACGACGAACCCGCCTACGCCGGCGGGGCTCCCCAACGCGATTCCGAGCTTCCCCAGCAGCGGCGCGCCCGCGCTGCCGATCAACTTCGCGCCCGTTGTGGGCACGCCCGTGCAGCCGTGACGGTCTGAGAGGAGCGCACGTGAGCACCGCGCAGTACATGGCCGACGTGTTTCGACGCTACGGGGTGGTCGACGAAGACCGCCTCGCCGCAGCGCTCGTCGTCGCGGAGCGCGACCGCGGGGGCACCCTCCTCGACGCGCTCGTGCGCGAAGGCATGGACGAAGCCCCGCTCTCGTCGGCGCTCGCCGACGCGATGGGCCTCGAGTTCTGGGAGGAGCTGCCCAAGACCGAGCACCTCCCGATGCAGCTCCTGCGCGAGATCTCGTTCGATTTCAGCTACGCGCGGCAGCGGCAGCTCATGCCCTTCCGCGAGCTCGACGGGGGGACCATTCAGGTCGCGTTGGGCAACCCCCTCGACACGGTGGCCCTCGACGATCTGCGCATGGTGCTCGGCCGCGAGGTCGAGGCCGTGGCCACCACGCCGACGGCCGTGCTCGACGCCATCAACCGCGCGCAGGCGGAGGTAAACCGCACCGCGGAGCTCGAGCACAAGGGAGCGTCCGAGGTCGCCGACGACGCGCGCGCGGACCTCCTCGAGAGCGACGAAGACGCGCAGATCATTCGGTGGGTGAACAGCCTCTTCGTCGAGGCCGTGAAAGAGCGCGCGAGCGACATTCACATTCAGCCCGGCCAGGGCAAGGTGGTGGTTCGCTACCGCATCGACGGCAAGCTGTACCCCATGCGCGAGGCGCCCAAGAACGTGCTCCCGAGCATTGTGGCGCGCATCAAGATCATGTCGGGGCTCAACATCGCCGAGAAGCGACTGCCCCAAGACGGTCGCATCGGGTTCAAGCTCGGCCAGAAGGATGTTGATATCCGCGTAAGCACCATTCCCGTGGGGCAGGGCGCGGGCGAGCGCATCGTGATGCGCATTCTGAACAAGTCGAGCGTGATGCTCGAGCTCACCGACCTGGGCTTCGCGCCCGATCGCCTCGAGCTCATGCACGACCTCATCAACCGACCCGAGGGCATCGTGCTCGTGACGGGCCCCACGGGCTCGGGCAAAACGACCACGCTCTACGCGTGCCTCAACAAGATCAACAGCCCCGAGATCAACATTCTCACGGCCGAAGATCCCATCGAGTACGACATCGCGGGCCCCGGGCAGATGCAGGTGAACCCCAAGATCGGGCTCACCTTCGCGTCGTGCCTGCGCGCGTTTCTCCGGCAAGACCCCGACGTGATCATGGTCGGTGAGATTCGCGACAAGGAGACCGCCGAGATCGCCGTGCATGCCTCGCTCACGGGCCACCTGGTGCTCTCGACGATTCACACCAACGACGCGGCGGGCGCCGTCACCCGCCTCGTGCACATGGGCATCGAGAACTTCAACCTCACGAGCTCGCTGCTGGCCATTCTGGCCCAGCGCCTCGTGCGCGTGCTGTGCCCCCACTGCAAAGAGGCCTACACACCGCGCGACGCGGACCTCGCGCGCCTCGGCCTCGACCGCGCGCGCCTCGCGCAGCGCCTCGCGCGCCCCGAGACCCACTACTCGCGCAGCGCCTTCGGCGGCTCGCCCGCGGCGCAGGTGGCCGCGGCCATCGTCAACGGGTACGCCGTGACGCTCTACCGCGGTAAGGGCTGCGTGCTCTGCCAGAACACGGGCTTCCAGGGCCGCACGGGCATCTACGAGCTGCTGCTCGTGACCGACATGATTCGCTCGCTGGTGATCAAGAACTCCGACTCGCCGACGATTCGGCGCGCGGCGGTCGAAGAGGGTATGGACACGCTGCGCGACGACGGCGCGCGCAAGGTGCTCGAGGGCTTCACCACGATCGAAGAAGTGCTCGCCGCCACGCAGGACGAGGTCTGAGCGCATGGGACACTTCGCGTACACCGGGGTCGACGCAAAGGGCCGCACGCAGCGCGGGACGGTTGACGCCGACGACGTGAAGGGCGTGCGCCAGCTCCTGCGCAAGCAGGGCGTGTTTCTCGACTCGGCGAAGCCCCTCGCGGAGGGCAACGCGAAGGCCAAGGCCACCGTGAAGGCCGCCACGAACGGGGCCGCCACGGCGGCGCCCGCGCCGGGCGTCAACCTCGCCGAGAGCGCCCCGGGGCTGCTCAAGGTTGTGAAGTTTCTGAAGCGCCTGGTGTCGTCGCCGGGGCAGGCCGTGGCGATGTCCACCCGGCAGCTCGCCACGCTTGTAAAAGCGGGCATTCCGCTCGTCGAGGCCCTCACCGCCCTCATCGATCAGATCGAGGACGAAGACCTCCGCGACGCCTACGCCGACGTGCGCAACAAGGTGAACGAGGGCACCTCGTTCGCGATCGCGCTCGGGGGGCACACCGACTTCTTTCCGGGGCTGTATGTGAGCATGGTGTCGGCGGGCGAGGCCTCGGGCACGCTCGACGCGGTGCTCGCGCGCCTCGCCGACTTCATGGAGGGGCAGGTCAAGCTCAAGAACAAGGTCGTGGGCGCGCTCGCGTACCCGGCGTTCATGGCCATCATGGGCGCGGTGATCTTGTGGGTGATGATGGTCGTGGTGGTGCCCAAGGTGAGCGCCATCTTCGAAGACTTTCGCGCCGCGCTGCCCTGGTACACGTCGCTGCTCATCAACGTGTCGAAGTTTCTCGGCACGTTCTGGTGGCTCATTCTCATCGCCCTGGGCGCGGGCGGGGCCTTCTTCGCGCGCTGGAAGAAGACCCCCGAGGGCGCCTACCGGTGGGACGCGTTCACGCTGCGCGTGCCCCTCTTCGGCGAGCTCCTGCGCATGGTGGCCATCACGCGCTTCACGCGCACGCTCTCGACCCTCTTGGCCTCCGGCGTGGCGCTCTTGAAGGCGATGGACATCGTCAAGAACGTCATGGAGAACAAGGTGCTCGAGGCCGTGATCACCGAGGCCGCGGCGAGCATCAAGGAGGGCGAGAGCATCGCCGAGCCGCTCAAGCGCTCGGGGCGCTTTCCCCCCATTGTGACCCACATGATCGCCATCGGTGAGCGCTCGGGCGAGCTCGAGTCGATGCTCGAGGCCGTGGCCGACTCGTACGACAGCGTGATCGACGCGCGCGTGGCGATTCTCACCTCGCTCCTCGAGCCCATTCTCATCGTGGTGATGGGCGGCCTCTCGGGCGGCGTGGCCTTCTCGATTCTCATGCCGCTGCTCCAGCTCAACGAGTTCGCGTCATGAGCCGCCGGCGCCGACGGCCGCGCGAGCGCACGGTGGTGTTCCCGTGGGAGTCGCGCGCGCCTGCGTTCTCGTGGTTCTCGCGGCGCCACGCGGGCGCCGGGGTGGCCATTGTGCTCTGCCTCGTGGGCGCGTGGGTGCTCGTGTCGCTCGACGACCGCCGCCGCAAGGTGCACGTGACGCGCGCCGCCATTCGCAGCGTGATGCTCGCCACGGAGGCCTTTCGCGCCGACCTCGGGCGCTGCCCCGCCAGCATCGAGGAGCTCGCGCGGCCGCCCGAGGTGGCGGGCGTGACGGGGCGCTACCTCGCCGAGGTGCGCCTCGACGGCTGGGGCCGACCCCTGCAGATGCGCTGCCCGGGCTGGAAGCACCCGTCGTCGGCTGACGTTGTTTCATCGGGGCCCCCCGAGGGGCTCTTTCCCGCAGAGACCATCGAGTGACAATCGCCGGAGAGTTTGCCATGAAGCACCGCACCGCCCCGAAGAAGCTCCCGCGTCGGCTCTCGCGCCGCGCGCTCCGCCGCATCGCCCAGCGCGGCATGACGCTCATCGAGATCATGATCGTCGTGGTGATCATGGGGCTCATCGCGAGCGCCGTGGGCATCGGCGTGTTCAACCAGGCCAAGAAGGCCCGCGTCGAGACGGCCACCG
>CANMAT010000045.1 GCA_947494865.1 Deltaproteobacteria bacterium | reverse complement strand
GTCCCGTCGACGCAGCGCTACCGCACCTGGGGGTGCACCGAGCGGGTGCAGGCGCCCGGCACCTGGAGCGCGGTGGTCGAGACCGTCGACGGCCGCGAGCTCGCGCGCGACGTGTTCACCGTGCGCTGAGCGCCCCGACGGCGAAGGGCCGCGCGGCGTCGCGGGGTACGGGGCTCCCCGCGAGCGACGTCACCGGGCGCGACGCGGCGGGCCGATGCGCCGCGACTGCGACGACGTCCGAGGTGTCGGTGTACGGGTTCGCCCGGAGTCGTCGCGATCTACGGGTCAAGTGCGCCCCGCGCGCTCTCGAACTCGCTCGGAGAGAGAGCTTCTACCTTGCAAAGCAGCACAATCATGCGGCAATCGCCCGCCCCGTGCCGATCGCTCGCGATGCGGTGCAGGCGAGTGCGGCGAGGGTGTGAAGGTGGGCTACGAGCCTGAGGCCTGTCGCATGATGCGCTCGAAGAGCGAGCCGACGGCGGCGCCCACGAGCACGGCCGCGAGGAGGAGCCCGACGACGCGGAGCGCCCACCGTTGCGAGGTGCTCCGGGGCACGTCGGCGAGCTTCGCGGTGTCGGCCAGGGGGCGCCGCGCCTGCTTCTCGCGCGTGCGGCTGGCGCGGCCCAGCGCGGGCCTCACCGAGCGGTGCCGCACGGTGTCGGCGAGGTCGCGCGGGAGCGGGCGGAGGGGCTTCATGTCGGTGGCGAGGTGCCAGTCGGGGATGGCGCCGTCGTCGGGGCGAGGCGGCATGAGTACGTCGCTACCCGCGAACGCATCGGCCACGGAGTCGGCCTGCGCACGTGCGTTGTTCAGGTAGACCGGAGGCGGGAGCGAGGAGTTCTGGAGGGCGCTCATTGGTGTTATCCCTATCAACGACGGGGGAGGGGTCGGGCTTGACCCGAATTCGAATTGGAAGCGCGAGAAGAGCGCCGTGATAGCGTCGCGGACCACGGCGATCCCATGTTCGACCCCTCGTTGATTCCGCTCGTGCAGCGCCTCGACCGTGACCCCGAAGACCAGGAGGCGGTGCAGCTTCTGTGGCGGGCCCTCTCGGAGCGGGGAGAGTTTCAGACCCTCGCCGTGCTCGCCGAGAAGGTCGCGGGGAGGCGCCGTGACTCCGCATCTGCGGCCGAGCTCCTGCACCGCGCGGCCGAGCTGTGGTCGCGCGAGATCGGCCGCGACGAGCGGGCGGTGCCGCTGTGGCAGAAGGCCCTCGAGCTCGACCCGCAGCACGATGCGGCCGCGTCGGGCCTCGCGGGGGCCTTCGTGCGCGCGGGGCGCTCCGACCTCGCCGCGCCGCTGCATCGCCGCGTGCTCGAGCGCACGCAAGACCCGCGGCGCAAGCTCCCCATTCTAGAGCAGATTTCGGTGATGCGCGCCGAGGCCGGCGACGCGCTCGGCCAGGCCGAGGTGCTGCAAGAGATCGTGAAGCTCGACCTCCCCGTGGCCGCCACGGTCGAGCACCGCCGCGCGCTCGCGAGGCTCCTCGTGCAGCGCGCCCGCGCCGCGCAGAGCGACAGCGACGCCGACACGCACCCCGACGTGCGCGAGGCCGCCCGCATGCTGGGCTCCATCGCGCGCGAGGGAGGCAGCTCGCGGGCGCCCGACTTCGCCGCCGCGGCCCTCGCCCTGTGGCCTGGAGAAGAGAACGCCTTCACCATCTTGCAGTCGACCCTCTCGCTGCGGCACCTCGAGCTCACCACGCTGCGCATCAAGTTTCTGGCGGCCAACCCCGGGAGCCGCATGGCCTCGCAGGTGCGCGGCGACCTCGCCGACGGGTACCTCGCCGCGGGCCGCGTCGACGACGCCATCGCCGTGCTCGCCGCGTCGGTGGCCGAAGACCCGAGCGCCTCGACGCGCCTCGCGCGGCTCTACGAGCGCACCGGGCGCCACAAAGACCTCGCGGCGCTGCTCGCCGACACGGCCCTCCCGAGCGATCGGAAGCAGCGGCTCGTGCTGCTGCGCCGACGGGCGACGGCGCACCGCGCGGCGGGCGACCGCAAGGCCCTCCTCGCGGCCCTGCGCGACGTGCTCGCCGACGCCCCCGCGGACCCCGAGGCCTTCGCCGAGGTCGAGCGCGACTGTCGTTTGCAGGGCGACCACGCGGAGCTGCGCGCGCGCCTGCACGCGGCCGCCGCGGTGGAGGGCGTCGACGCCGCGCAGGTGGTGAAGTGGCTCCGCGAGGTGGCCCAGCTCGCCGAGCGCGCGGGCGACCACGACGACGCGCTCGCCGCGCTGGAGCGCGCCGCGGCCCTCGCGAGCGACGCCGAGGTCGACGAGGTGTACGACGCGATGGGGCGCATCTTGTCGCACCTCGACCGGTGGGACGAGCTGCTCGAGCGCGTGTCGGCGCGCGCGCGCCTCGCGCCCGACGCGGCGGCGCGGCGGCGGTGGTGGCTCCGGTGGGTCGACGCGCAGCGCAAGCACCGGCCCGACGCGGCGCGCGAGGCCGAGGTGCTCGCGGCGCTCGTGCTCGACGACCCGAGCGACGACGGCGTGGCCCTCGCGCTCGCCGACGCGTGTCGGCGCGCGGGCGACGCGGCGGGCGTCGAGGAGGTGCTGCGGGGCCTCGTCGCGCGCGCGACGCCCGAGAACGCGGGCGCGCGGTGGAGCCAGCTCGCGGGGCATCGCGAGCAGGTGGGCAGCGCGGCGGGCGCCCTCGAGGCGTGGCGTCAGGCGCGCACCGTCGACCCGTCGCAGGCCATGGCGTGGGCGGGCGAGGAGCGGCTGCTCGAGCAGACGGGGCAGCGGCGCGAGCTGCTCGACGTGCTGATCGCCCACGCGGGGCACCCCACGGCGGCGGGGCGTCGCGCGGGCGACCTCTTCACGCGCGCGGCCCTCCTGGCGCGGGAGCTCGAGCTCGGCGGCGAGGCGGCGCGGCTCGCGGAGCGCGCGCTGAAGTTCGTCCCCGACGACGCGGCGCTGCAGGCGCTCGCGGGCGGGCGCGCGGCCGAGCCCGAGGTCGAGAGAGAGCCTCTCGCAGAGGCGCTCGCCGAGGCGGGCGACGACGAGTCGGTGCCCCTCTCGCTGCTCGAAGACGACCTCGCGGCCGATGGGATGGAGCGCGACACGGGCGAGTACGACGTGGCGATCCCCGAGGAGACGAGCGGGGTGTTCTCGAGCGAAGAGCCCCTCCACGACACGGGGGAGCACACGCCCGCCGAGGGGATGCGCTTCACCGATGCGGATCTCGCGCACGCGCCCGAGGGCGACGAGCCCGAAGAGACCGTGACGCGCGAGCGCCTGGCCCTCACGCCCGAGGTCGAAGAGGTGCGCACGCGAGAGATCATCGTGCCGGGGCTCCTCGACGCGCGCGCGCGGCCCCACGATGACCTGGCGATCGCAGAAGAAGAGACCGTGACGCGCGAGCTGCAGGCGCTCGTAGAGCCCGAGGCGCCCGCGCACGTCGTCGAGGAGCCCACGCGGCCGCTCCAGTCGGTGCTGCGCGAGGTGCGCGCCGAGATCGCGCGGCAGTCGGCGGCCCCGCCGGCCCCGGCGCCCGCGCGTGTCGACGAGCCCGAGGAGCTCACCGACGACAGCATCGTCGTCGAGGTAGAAGACGAGCCCGCGCCCCCCGTGAAGCCGCTGGCCGCGCTCGTCGCAGCGCCCTCCACGCCTCCCCCTCCACCGAAGACGCCCGCCGTGACCGCACCTCCGGACCCGCCCGCGCCGCCCGCCGACGACCTCCCCTCGATCATCGTCGACGACGACCTCCTCGACGCCCCCGCGCCGCCTCCTGCGCTCGCGCCGCCTCCTACGCTCGCGCCGCCTCCGCGCGCGCCCTCGGCGCTGCCTCCGCTCGCGGGGATGCCCCCGCCGCGGCCGTCGTCTCCGCGCGTCGCGCTGCCCTCACCCGCGGCGCCCCCCGCGGCGCCGGCTCCGGTGCAGCACGCGCCCCTCACGACGCCCGCTCCGCCGCTCGCGGCGCCCAACGCGCCGGTGCTCCCGCCCGCGGCCCCTGCGGCGGCTCCCGAGCCGCTCCCCTTCACCCGCGGCTTCGCGCCGCCCGCGCCGGCCCCCGCGCTGCCGCCCCTCGCCGCGACGGGCTTCGTCTCCCAGTCGCCGATGATGGCGGGCTTCGTCTCCCAGTCGCCGATGATGCCGCCCGCGCCCCTCGCGCCCCCGCTGGCGCCGCTCGCGCCGCTGAACGCGCCCCTCGCGCCGCTGGCGCCCCTCGCCCCGCTGGGCCCGCTGGCGCCCCTCGCGCCGCTGGGGCAGGCGCTCCCGGGGCTCACCTTCAACGCCGCGCCGCCGCCGCTCACCTACGTCGACACGGCCTCGGGCGACCCCTTCGCGGCGCCGCCGCCCGCGCCCGCCGCGGCCTTCGTCGCCGAGGCACCGCCGAGCGCGTACGCCCACGTCTCGTCGAGCGATCCCTTCGCCAACATGCCCGCGCTCACGCCGTCGCAGGCCCCCGCGCCGATGCCTCCCCCGGTGGCCGCGCCTGTGTTCCAGAAGGTGATGGCTGCGATGTTCGAGCAGGCCGTCGCGTCGATTCGCGCGCACGGCTGACGGCGTACGTCACGGCCTCCGACGCGCTCGCTTGACAGGGGGCGACGCGGGGTGTTTCCCCCTTGGGCGGAGCCGATGAGCACGCACACGCCGACCGAGATGTTCACTGACGACGCGCAGGCCGCCCTCGAGGCCGCGAAGGCGCTCCCGCTGCTGGCCACCGAGGCGTTCTCGGGGCCGCTGTCGGTGCCTCCGCCCGCAGCGCCCGCGGGTGAGCCCGAGGCCCCCGCGCCGCAGCCCGGGGCGCCGCAGCCGGGCAAGACCTTTCACGCGCTGAAGGTGCACTCGAAGCTCGGCGAAGGCGGCATGGGCGCGGCCTTTCTCGCGAGCCACCCGGTGCTTCGCATGCCCCTGGTGATCAAGACCTTCAAGATCGGTGAGGGGGAGCAGATCTTTCGCGAGGCGCACCTGGCCGCGCGCGTGAGCTCGCCGCACGTGGTGGGCGCCATCGACGCGGGCGTCGAAGACGGTGTGCCCTTCGTGGTTCAGCGCTACGTCGACGGCATCGACCTCGAAGAGATCCTCAAGGCGCAGCGCACCATCGGGCGCAGGCTCCCCGTCGAGGCCGTGTGTCGCATGGTGGTCGACGCGGCGCACGGCCTCCACGCCATTCATCAAGCGGGCGTGGTGCACAGAGACATCAAGCCCGCCAACCTCTTTCTGTGCGGCAACGGCATCGCCGCGGTGGGCGACTTCGGCATCGCCGTCGAGTCGCGCGCGCGCGGCGTCGACAACCGCATCGTGGGCACCCCCCACTTCATGGCCCCCGAGCAGTGGAACCAGGCCAACATCGACCGCCGCACCGACCTCTACGCGCTCGGCGCCACGGCCCACATGCTGGCCACCAACGAGCCTGCGTTTCAGGGCGACAGCGCCATTCAGCTCGGCATCGCGCACGTGTCGTCGACGTATGCGCCGCCGCCGCCGCGCGACCCGCGCGAGGCCTACCTCTTCGCGGTGATCGACCGGCTGCTCCGCAAGCGCCCCGAGGATCGCTACGCGAGCGCCGACGCCGTGGCCCGCGCCCTCGCGGTGGTCACCTCGACGCCTGCTCCCGTGCGTCAGCGCGACGGCGCGAAGGTGCGCGCGGGCGACGTGTCGATCGAGCTCAGCGTGGGCGACCTCTCGCAGCACGAGGCCGACGTGATCGTGAACGCCGCCAACGGCGAGCTCGTGATGGACGCCGGGGTGGCCGCGGTGCTGCGCAAGGTGGGCGGCGACGAGGTCGAGGCCGAGGCGCTCTTGAAGGCCCCCGTGGCGATGGGCGACGTGGTGTGGACGGGCGCAGGCGGCCTCAAGGCGCACTGGGTGGCCCACGCGGTGGCGGCGCTCGACAACGCGATCTGCCTCCAGCGCTGCACCCTGCGCGTGCTGCTCGAGGCCGAGGCGCGGCGCTGCGAGTCGGTGGCCTTCCCGGCGCTGGGCACGGGCATCGGCGGCGTGCCCATGGCCCTCGCAGCGAAGCTCCTGCTCGAGGCGGTGCGCACCTTCAGCACCCTGGAGCCCGAGCACGTGCGCGAGGTTCGCGTGGTGCTCTACGACGACCACGCGATGGAGACGTGGTGCGACGTGCTCCGCTCGATGTGACATTGTACGTCAGTGACAACCTACGTCACCCGTCGCGTTGCGAGGCTTCGCTGAAGGCCTACGCTGCGACGCGTGACACCCGTAGACCGCAGCTCTCGCGCCTCCAACGACACCCTCGCGCTGCCCACCCTCGATGAGCGCATGATTCGCGACGGCGTCGGCGCGCGCAACCTCGACCGCGGCCGCCTCTACCTCGACTGGGGCGCCGTGTTCGACGGGTGCCGCCAGGGCTCCACGCTCACCGCGCGCTGCGAGGGCTCGGCCGACGAGGTGTATCGCGTGCGGGTGCGCCTCGACGAGCACGGCGCCGCCGAGGCCGCGTGCTCGTGCCCCGTGGGCGAGGCGGGAGCCTGCAAACACACAAGCGCCGTGCTCCTCGCGTGGCGCGCCGATCCTGGTGCGTTCGTGGTTACGCCGTCGCTCGACGAGGCGCTCGGCGCGCTGGGGCACGGCGAGCTCCTCACGCTGGTGCGCGCGATGGTGGCGCGGCGGCCCGAGCTCGAGACGCTCGCCACGTCGCTGCTCCCGCGGCCCCTCGACGCCGATCGCCCCGCCGTGATGCGCGACGCGTGGCGCGACCGCGCGTCGGAGGCGTTTCGCCGTCACGCGAACGACGGAGCCGCCATCGCGCAGGCGCTCGACGCGCTCTTGCGCGAGGCCGAGGCCGCGACGCCCGCGACCGATGTGACGGCCATCGCGCGGGCCTACACCTCGGTGGCGACGTGCGTCGTGGGCCGCTGGCGCAGGCTCGGGGCCGACGCTGCTGCTCCGCTCGCGATCGCCCGCGCGTGCCTCGACGCGCTCGCGCAGTGTGTGTCGCGCGTCGAAGCGTCGCAGCGCAGCGCGCTGCTCGACGCGCTGGTGAGCTTCTACCGCTTCGACATCGAGCAGGGCACCGCCACGCACCACGGGCTCACGCCGGGGCGCCACGCGCTCGCGCTCGCCGTGGCGCAAGGCTCCGACGACGAGCGGCGCGCGCTCGCCCGCGCCGTGCGCGATCGCTGCGAAGACCTCGACGGGTGGCCGCGGCGCGCGTGGTCGATCGCGCTGCTCACGCTCGAAGAGGGCGTGCTCGATGATGAGTCGTGGGTGGCGCAGGCGCGCGCGCTCCAGCGCTACGGCGCGCTGGCGAAGCACCTCGCGCGCGAGGGCAACGCGACCGACGCGCTCGTCGAGGCGCAGCGCGCGCCCGACGCCGAGGTGATCGACGTGGCCAACGCACTCAGCGCGAAGGGCTTCGACGCCGAGGCCGAGGCGCTCGTGTCGTCGCGGATGGAGCGCGCGTCGGAGTCGAACCGCGCCCGCATGACGGCGTGGCTGCGCGCCCGCGCGGAGGCGCGCCGCGACGGGCAGGGCGTGGTCGACGCGATGGAGGCCGAGCTGCGCGCGCGTCCTACGCTGGCGGGCTACGACGCGCTGCGCGCGAAGGCGCGGGAGCTCGGGCTGTGGCAGGCGACGGAGCCGATGGTGCACGCGTGGCTCGACGCGCGGGGCAACCCCCTCCTGCTCGACGTGCTCTTGCGCGACGCGCGCTACGACGAGGCGCTGCACATCGCGCTGGGCGAAGGCCTCAAGGTGACGGCCGCGATCGCGCAGCGTCGGCAGGTGGCCGAGGCGCTCGAAGAGAGGCGCCCGCGCGAGGCGAGGGCGGTGTATCGCCGCGTGGTCGAGGGGCTCATCGCGCAGCGCAGCCGACCGCAGTACCGCGAGGCGTGCAGGGTGATCTCGAAGGCGCTCGAGCTCGACGCGCGCGTCGGCGAAGAGGCCGCGGGCGGACAGTGGTTGGCCGAACTACAGGCGCGCCACGCTGCGCTCCCCGCGCTGCAAGAGGAGCTCGCCGCGCGCGTGGGCGCCGAGGCCGCTGCTGCATAGCTATCGCGCGAAGGTGACGAAGGGCTCGCGCTCGAGGCGTGCGAGCATCTCGCGCACCTTGGCGGCGCTCGCGACGAGCGCGTCGGCGCTGTAGCCCGCGACGGGCTCGTCGGAGACGCCGCGAGGGGCGTTCACGGTGGCCTCGACGTCGCCGAGAAACACCGCGAGCAGCGCGCGCAGGAGGGCTTCGAGGTCGCGCCGCGTGCCCGACAGGCGCGGGAGCACCTTGCCGAGCACCGCGCGGTCGAGGCGCCATGAGGGAGGCGTCTCGATCCCCTCACGTTCACACAAGCTCACGAAGCGCAGCGCCTCGGTGGTGACGCGAAAGCCGAAGGGGCGACCGTTGGAAGACATCGCTTCGAACACGCGGTCGAGGCGCTGCCCGGCGCCGTCGCGTCCCATGGCGAGCACGACGGCGCGCACCGGGTCGTCGTCGTGGCCCGACTCGAGGAAGGCCCGGCGGTCGTCGGGCGTGGCGGGAGAGACCGCGCGCCGCTCCCCCAACCAATCGCGCAAGAGCGAGGTGGGCGGAGCCGTTGGAAACTCCCACACCCACGCGCGATCGAGCACCTTGAGGCTCAGGGCGTGGGTGGTCTCGTCGAGGTTCACGGTACCAATCACAAAGAGGTTCGCGGGCACGGTGAGGTCGGGCGGCACCGTGCGCGCGCCGTCGGTGGTGGGCACCGGGTCCGCGCGTCCGTGGAGGGGAATGGGCGCGCCGCTCTCCATCGCCGAGAGCACCTCGGCGAGGTAGTGCTCGACGCGCGCGAGGTTCATCTCGTCGAGCACCAGAAAGTGGGCTTCGTTGGGGTGGTCGACCGCGCGCAGCATCACCCGCAGGGCGGCGGTGTCTTCGTACGCGCCGTCGGCGCGCAGGGCGTTGAGGTACCCGAGGAGGCCGCGCGAGTCGAGCCAGTCGGGGCGCACGGGCACCACGGCCACGCGCGCCGACGCTCCCTCTTCGAGGCCATCGGTCATGAAGCGCGCGAAGGCGAGCGCGAGGGCTGTTTTTCCGGTGCCCGACACGCCCGTGAGCACCGCGAAGGGACGCGCCGCGAGGCCCACCACGAACGCTCGCACGAGATCCAGTTCGAAGGCGAGCCCCGCCGCGCGGGCGTAGGCCACGAAGCGCCGCGAGAGAGACTCGAGGGTCGAGGCGCGGGGCGTTCCGCTGGCGAGCTCCCACGCGCGGGCGAGGCGCGCCTCGGGGGCGACGGTGTTGGCCGGCGGGAGCGCTTCGAGGTGCCCCAGCGCGCGCTCGACCGCGAGGGCCACCACGGGGCGAATGGCCGGGTGCGTGAGGCACTCGCCCACCGCGTCGAGGGTGCCCGTGACGCCGCGCACGAGCACACCGCGCTCGATGAGCCGAGAGACGCCGCGCGCGGCCGCGGGGGCGTAGCGAGAGGCCACCTTCGAGGCCACGACGGTCGGGTCGAGGGGGTCGGCGTAGCTCCACGGAGCGCCTGCCAGAAGGCCCGCGAGCGCGGTGGCCGTGTCGCCCGACGGGTCTTCGAGGGCGCATGAAACGAGCGTCTCCAGCGCGGGGCGCTCGCCCGGCGGGGGGACCTCGCGCGCCGCTACGCGCACCTCGAGGTGCGTCGCGTCGCGGTGCGCCGACGACGATCCGCGCGCCGTGAGCCACCGCGCGAGGCGCGTGTGGAGCCCCGCGCCCACCGTCGCGATGGGGCCGGGGACGGGCTCCGTCGGGATGATTCCGAGGTCGAGCAGCAGTCGTATGCGCGGGGCCGAGGAGGGCGCGAGCGAGGCCATGCCCTCGGGCGCGAACCACCCCGTGACGGGGTCGTACACCACGCGCCTCCCGATGGGCACGAGGCCCGCGGGGGGAGCGCCTTCACCGAGCGCGCGCTCGTCCCACCGGAGCGAGCGCACCGCGTCGAGCACGGCGGGCCAGGCGCGCGCGTACACGGGCGACGGCTCCAACGCGAACGAACCCAGCGCGACCCCGAGGCTCGCGAGGCGCGCGGCCCGATCGGCCACGAGGCGCACGAGCACGGGCGATACCGTGACCTGCGACGCGGGGATCGTGAACGCGACCACCCCCGCGGGCGCGCGCAGCCACTCTTCTTCGGAGACGAGCGCGGTGTCGCCGTGGCGCGGGTGCAGGCGCGCACCCTCGGCGCGCAGTGATCCGAGGCGGTACACGAGGGCCTCGCCGAGCGAGCGGCGGCGGCGCATGCCCTCGGCGAGGTGACGGTCGCGCTCGCTGCGTGATGCGCGCGGCGAGCCGAAGCCCCACGAGGCGTCGAGGCCCTCGGCGTGGAGCGTGAGCGCGAGGCGCGGAGCATCGGAAGCGGCGCTCCCGCGGGGGCGCCACCCCACCGCGAGCGAGGCGGCCTCGGGGCGCGTGGCGAAGCGGGTGAGCGCGCCGAGCTCGGGCAGCACGCGCTCGACCTCGCGCGCGAGGGCG
Organism: Deltaproteobacteria bacterium; assembly: GCA_947494865.1. GTDB lineage: Bacteria > Myxococcota_A > Polyangia > Polyangiales > CAISKJ01. Next base: position 1,563 of record CANMAT010000045.1, on the reverse strand, counting down.
CGCAGCGCGTCGAGCAGGGCGGCGCCGCGCTCGCGCCGCGCGGGGGCGTCTTCGAGGGGGAGCTCGGCGCGTTCGCGGAAGCGAGACGAGAGGGGCGTCACGGCCGCGCTACCGTACACCGGCGGCCGCGCGCGGGAGCGCTGCGTAACGGCGTATCGCGGCACCAGTGGGTTGTGTAGGATCTCCGCCGCGCTCACCGCGCGGGAGTCGGCGACGCCCCGTCGAGAGCGCCATGAGGAGGCATCGTCGATGAGTGCTGTGGCTCCGGGTACGCGCGTGTCGGCTTCGTGGTTGGGTGGAGGCTTCGCGCCGGGTACGGCCGTCGAGGTGAACCCCGTCACGGGCCTCGTGAAGGTGCGCTTCGACGACGGCCGCGAGGCCTGGGTCAGCTCCATGAACGTGCGCGTCGCGCCCGCGCAGACGTCGGCGCCGATGCCCTCGCAGGGGGCGCCCCTCATGCCCCCGCCGCAGCCCGGCGGCTTCGCGCCCTACGCCCCGCCCGCCGCGCCGCAGCAGGCGCCCTCGTTCGGCGCGAGCTCGCAGTACGGGGCCGGGGGGTTCAACCCCATTCAGGGCGGCGGTATGGTGGGCGGCAGCCCCCTCCAGGGCCTCAACCCCTTCGCCAAGGCTCCGCAGGGCGCGCCTCCCGCGCAGCCCCAGGGCGGCGGCTTCGCACAGATGGCCGCTGGGGCCGTCGCGGGCGTCGGCGCGGCCATCGCGAGCTTCAACCCGTTTCAGTCGAAGGCCCCCGCGCCGCAGGCTCCCATGAGCCCGCCGATGCAACCTCCGATGCAGCCGCCCGTGCAGGCCCCGATCGCGCAGTTCAACACCCCGCAGCAGGCCCCCATGGGTCAGCCGCAGGGGGGCGGGTTCAACCCCTTCAACCCCGCGCCGGCGCAGCCGCAGCAGGCGCCGCAGGGGCAGATCCCGCAGCCCGCGTTCAACCCCTTCGCCCAGGGCCCGCAGCAAGCGCAGCAGATCCCGCAGCAGCAGCAAGCGCAGCAGATCCCGCAGCCCGCGTTCAACCCCTTCGCGCAAGGCCCGCAGGCGCCCGCGGCGCCGCCGCCGATCGCGCCGCCCGCGCAGCCCTCCGCGCCGCCGCCGAACTTCGTCACCTTCGCGCCGCCGGTGCAGGCGCCCGTGGCCCCCGCCGCGCCGCCCGTCGAGGCGCTGCCCCCGTCGGACTTCAAGCCCTTCAGGCCGCTGCAGCCCGTCGAGGCCGCGCCCCCGGCGCCCGCGCCCGACGCGCCGCCGCGCATCCCCGAGGCCGCGTTCAACCCCTTCGCGCCCGTGGCGCCCGCGGCTGCGCCGCCCATCGCCGCCACACAAGAGTTCAACCCCTTCGCCCCCGTGGCGCCCGCGGCCGGCGCGCCCGCCGCCGAGTTCAACCCCTTCGCGCCGCCGCCGGGCGGTAAGCCGCCGGGCGCGTAGCCCGTCGACGGAGCGGCCCGTGCGCTTCGACGCGCTGGCCACCCCGTCGGTCACGCGGTGGGGCGCGCTCGGCCGCGCGGTCTTGCGTGCGCGCCGGGGCGTACACGGCTCCCTCGCGCGGATGTCACGCCC
>CANMAT010000044.1 GCA_947494865.1 Deltaproteobacteria bacterium | reverse complement strand
GGGAAGATGTGCTCGAGGAAGCTCGATGCGGCGATGACGGCGGCGCCGCGGGGGGCGTCGTGGGCGTCGAGGCGCTCGAGGAGATGCAGGATGCGCTGGCCCGGGCTCATGGGCGCAGCCCCGTGGGTCAGGTGAGCTGCAGGCGGAAGAGCTGCTGGCCGAGGAGGAAGTCGCCGCTGCGCAGCGAGCGCGGCGCGCGGATGCGCACGTAGGTGCCGTTGGAGCTGCCCACGTCGGTGAGGCTCACGCGGTTGCCGGTGACGGTGAGCTGGCAATGCAGACCCGACACGTAGCCGTCGTCGGGGAAGAGAATGTCGCCGCGCTCGCGCCCGAGGTAGATGCCCATGACGGGCACGGGGAAGGCGTTGCCCACGGACTCGCGGCCCGTGACGAGGGACACCTTGCCCACGAGGCCTTCGAGCTCGGCGCCGAGGCGCTCGGTGCCGTCGGGCTGCGTGGCCACGGGGTGCAGGAGCTCGAAGTGCAGGATCTCTTGCCCGATGCGGAACACGTCGCCGTCGTGGAGCTCGACGGGCTGTTGGCGCTCGACGCGCACGTACACCCCGTTGAGGGAGCTCTCGTCGCGCACCGTGACGCTCGTGGCGCTCACCGAGAAGGTGGCGTGGCGCGGCGAGAGGTACGTGTCGGTGGCGAAGAGGCTGCCCACGTCGCGGCCGACGGGGTTCTCACCGTCGTGGAGGGTGAACGACGCGCCCTCGGAGCCGTCGGGGCGAATGAGCACGAGGCGACCGCGCTCGATGGCGCCCGCGGGGATGGGCGCACGCGGCGGGGTTGCCACGGGGGTGGCGGCCACGGGCGTAGCGACCACCGGGGGCGCGGCCACAGGCGGCTGCGCGACGGGCGGCGCGGCTACGGGGGGCTGCGCGACGGGCGGCGCCGCCACGGGGGCCTGCGGCTGCATGAAGGGCTGCGGCGGCTGCGCGGCGGGCTGCGACGGGGGCGCCGACGCGGTGGTGTTGTCGAAGCCGCAGGTGATGCAGAAGCGGTTCGACCGGGGGTTGGGCGAGCCGCACTGGGGGCACGTGGTGGGGAACCCCGCGGCGGCCGCAGGGGGCTGCGCGACGGGCGGAGCCACCGGGGCGACGGGCGCCATCGGCGGGGCCACCGGGGCGACGGGCGGGGCCATGGCGACGCCCACGACGGGGGTCACGTTGGGCGACGAGCCCGCCCCGAAGGGACCGGGGGGAACGGGCGCGGTCGCGGGCGGCGCGAACGGGCCCGCGGGGCGCTGCGCGGGGTTCACCGCGGCGGGCGTCGGGCGCATGGGACCCTTCGGTCCGCCTTCGCGCGGGAGCTCGTTCCCGCACCCGAGGCAGAACTTGTAGTGATCCTGGTTCTCCTTGCCGCACTTCGGACAGATGATCACGGACGCCTCCGTCGCTGCGCTCGTTCGTAGAAACCCTTGAAAATACCCTGCACGGCCGTTGCGTTTCTCACCGCTACGCCGAGATGTCGACGCGCAGCAGCTCGCGGCCGATAAAGAGGTAGTCGCCGTGGGCGAGCTCGCGCTCCCCATGGATGGCGAGGTACGTGCCGTTCTTGCTCCCGCTGTCGGTGAGCTGGTAGGCGCCGCCCGCCGTGAGCTCCACCTTGCAGTGGCGCGTTGACATGTACGGGTCGTTGGGGAAGTTCATGTCGCAGCCCTCGCGGCCCACCGCCACCGAGGCCTCGCGCGCGCACACCTGCGTCGCCGTGGTGCCCCCGCGGAGGATCTGCACCAGCCGGAAGGGCGACGGGCGCTTGGGTGACGAGTAGAACTGCGTGGCGTCGCCGTCGGGGCCGTCGCTCGCGCGCGGCGTCGTGTCGAGGCGAAACACCTGCTCGCCCGCCAGGAAGAGATCGCCCGGCGTGATGGTGGCCGCGCCCTTGATGCGCAGGAAGATCCCGTTGAGCGAGCGCTCGTCGCGGATCACCAGCTTGCCGTCGTCGCGGTAGTAGAACGTCGCGTGGAGCGGCGACACCCACGAGTCGCGGTCGAACAGAATGTCGCCCTGCGTGCGCCCCGCCGGGTGCTGCCGCCCGCCGAGCAGGAACGCCGTCTCGTCGGAGGGGTCGGCCTGGAAGCCCTCTCCCTTGATGACCACGAGCTTGGCCTTGCCGGGCTCGAGCATCTTGGAGAGAAGAAGCGTCTGCGCGGTGAGCACCTCGCGCGGCACGGGCTCGCCGCATCGGCCGCAGAACTTGTGTGCTTGCGGCACCGGCGAGTAGCACTTCTTGCAAACGTAGCTGCGAGCCTGGTCCATCAGCGCCTCCGTGACCACGAACCGGGCCGGCAATTTGACCGGCCCCACAAACAGGTTCGCGGACTCCTCCTTGACTGCGTCGGCCGTCGGGCCTTCTGCGACCGCCGCGGGCACGCTCGGCACCCGAGCTCGAAACAGTTGCTCGAGCCCGGTGAGCGACGGAGCCTTGCGCGGAGCTTGCTGCTGCTCGCCCGCTCGAACGTCGGTGTCATGCGTTGCGGTGAACCCCAGCGCTTCACCACAGCAGATGCACACCTCTGCCCGCAAGGGCGAGTAGGTGTCACATCGGCCACACACAAAACCGACATCGATCTCCATCGAATTCGCCGTGCGTTGCCGCGTCGGTCGCCTCGAAACGCCCGCAGACTAGGCAACCGCCCACCCTACGTCAACGCAAACAATGGGCCCCGGCGCGTTCTTCATCGGGCGTATTCTGCCCGTGCGCTGTGCGCCGCGTGCTCGGCCCAGCGGCCCAGGAGCGGGAGCGGTGCGATGCACGCCGCGGCCGCGAAGAGGTACGCCGCGGTGACCCCGAGGCGGTCGCCCAGCGCCGCGCCCAGGAGCCCGCCGAGCCCGATGGCCAGCGCGTTGAAGCTCGTGAGCACCGTGTAGTGCAGGGCCGCGCGCTCGCGCTGCGTGGCCGTCATGAGGGCGGCGAAGAGCACCGTGGTGCCCGCCCCGCTCGCGAAGTGTTCGGCCCCGATGGCCGCCGTGGTGAGCGCGCGGGGGCAGCCCAAGGTGGACGCCGCCACCAGCGGGAGCACCGCGAGCGCGTGGAGCACCGCGCCCGTGACCAGCGCGCGGCGCTCACCCAGCCAACGGTGGAGCGCCGCCCCCGCGAGGGATCCCGCGATCGCGCAGGCCGCGCCGAGGGAGACGGCGAGCCCGCCGATGTGCGTGTTGGTCCACCCCGCGTCGACGAGCATGGGCTTGATGAGCCCCGCGGCCGCGTGGATGCCGAGCTTGTACGTGACGGCCACCAGGGCGACGGTTCGCGTCGCGGGGTGTGCGACGTGACGGAGCACCGCGCCGAGCTCGGCGAAGTGCGCGCGGGCGGAGGTGCGCGGGGCGACGTGGGAGGGCGCCGCGTCGGGCGCGGGCTCGTCGTCGCGCAGGGCGAAGGCGCCGAGGGCCGCGAGCGCGATGAGGGCGCCGCACGCGAGGAGCATGGCGCGCACGCCGAGCCAGCCCGCGAGGGTGAGCATCCCGCCGCCGCCGAGGAGCATGCCGACGCGGTAGCCCGCGACCTGCGCGGAGTTGCCCCAGCCGCGCTCGTGGGCGGTGAGGGTGCGCACCGCGAAGGCGTCGACGAAGACGTCTTGTGTGGCGGCGACGAAGGCCGCGACGGCCGTGAGCGCGCACCACGGCGCGAGCGTCGGCGGGCCGTGCACGAAGGCGTACGAGGCCATCACCGCGGCGAGGGTGAGTTGTAGTGCGAGGAGCGCGGCGCGGGCCCGGGGGCGCACGCGCGGGTGGTCGGCGACGCTGGCCCACAGGGCCTTCAGCTGCCACGGGAGCTGCAGAAATCCGAAGGCGGCCAGGGCGGTGCGCGAGAGGCCCGCGTGGCGCAGCGTGACGATGAGGTAGTCGCTCGCGAAGCCGAAGGGGATGCCCTGCGCGGCGTAGAGGAGCGAGAGCGCGGCGAGCACGGCGACCCTGCGCGGGGCGTCACCCGGCGGGGTCGACACGGCGCTCCAGAAAATCGACGACGCGGCGGCTGATGAGCTCGGGCTGCTCGATGGGCGCGGTATGCGTGGCGCCCGCCACCATGAGAATTTCGGCGTAGGGGATCTGCCGGGCCATCTGCTCGGCGTAGCGCGTGGGGGTGAAGGTGTCGCGCTCGGCGGCCACCACGAGGGTGGGCGCGCGCACGGCGGTGAGCAGGTCTTCGGCGCTGTGGTCGCCCGCGGCGCGGAGCATCGTGAAGAACATCACCGGGTCGAGGGTGGTGATGTGTTCGAAGTACGGCAGAAGGTCTTCGGTGCGAATGCGCAGGGCGTCGACCTCGCCGAACATGCGCGCGAACCACACCATGAGGTCGGCGGGGCCGTTGGCCCAGAGCGCCCGCGCGATGCGCGGGTGGCGCTCGAGCTGGTCGATCACCGCGGGGAGCCAGTGGACGAGCGCGTCGGTGCCGTGAAAGGTGCGCGTGATGCGGCCGTAGCTGCCGCACACGAGCACGAGGCCCGCGACGCGGTCGGGGTGCTGGCGGTAGGCCTCGAGGCACACCTGCGTGCCCATGGAGTGGCCTATGAGCGTGGCGCGCGTGACGCCCGCGTGGGCGAGCATCGCGTGGAGGTCGCGCGCGTGGTCGGCGATGCCCACGCGCGAAGCGTCCAACGGAGGGCCCGAGCGGCCGTGGCCGCGGTAGTTCCAGTGCAGGACGCGGTGGCGCGCGGCGAGGGCGGGGCGGAGGTACTTCCACACGAAGCCGTCGCAGGCGATGCCGTCGCAGAGTACGACGGCGGGGCCGTCGCCGGAGCGCTCATAGAAGAGCCGCGTGCCGTCGGGGCCGAGGGCAAAATCTTCGAGGGGCGACGCGCTGGGAGGAGAGGTGTGACGCACGGGCACCGACGTCGCAGAGGGGAGTGAGAGCGTGCGGCGACGGTCAGTCTTCGTCGCGCCCGCGGGGGTCGTCGGAGGCCTCCATGTCGGGCACGTCGTTGACCGAGGGGAGCTTGCGGATCTCGGCCCGCGCGAGCTTCCACGCGCGCTGCATCACCCACGAGAGCGATCGGTCGAGGCGCATCGCCTCCTGCTGGATCTCGACCAGCATCGACTCCGGGAAGTAGAGGCTCTGCTTGCGCTTGTCGCTCTGCGACATCGACGGCTCCTTACGCTACCGGTGAACTCTCGCTCCTGGCCGCGGGCGGTGCGGAGCGACTCTTTGCGCGGGGGCGCTGCGAAACACTACGCGCCCGCGAATCGGTGACATCAGGCAGTAACCGCCAGCGGCACGGCCTGTCAAGCGCGAGCCGCCGCGCCTCTCTACTCGCCGATTGCCTCGGAGGCGCCGCGGGTGCGACCCTCCGCCGACCGATATGGCCGACGCGAACGCATCACCGCAGTCGAGACCGCCTGGCGCGTGGCTGGCGCGCGTGCAGATGTTCGCGGGCCTCTCGCCGCGCTCCCTCGACCAGCTTCTCGCGCTGGTGACCGAGGTGCGGCACCCCGCGGGCGAGGTGCTGTTTCGCACGGGCGACCCCGGCGACCGGATGTACGTCATCGTCGACGGGCGCATCCGCATCTCGCGCGACGTTCCGGGCATGGGCGAAGAGGCTCTGGTGGTGCTCGGGCCCGGCGATTGTTTCGGCGAGCTGGCCATTCTCGACGACGCGCCGCGCAGCGCCGACGCGCACGTTCACGAGTCGTGCAGGCTGCTCGAGATTCGCAAAGACAAGCTCGAACACCTGCTCTACACAAACCGCGACGTGGGCTACGAGGTGCTCTGGAACCTCGTGCGAACGCTCTCGGCCCGGCTGCGCGAGACGACCGACAAGGTGACCTTTCTCGCCGTCACCGGGCGCTTTCAGTAGCGACGGGCGCGGCGGGCACGCCGAAGACGCGAGCGGGCTGGAGACCTCCATCGACACCGCGGGCGACACCGCGAGCCTCGCCGCGGGCCTCACCTTCGTGGCCGACGAGGTGAAGCGACAGCTCACGCGCGGCTCTCCGCGCGCAAGCGGCTCATGGCGCGCGTTCGCCTCAACGCCGCGTACGAGCAGCGGCTCCGCGACGCCGCGGTCACCGTGGTGACGACCGACCGCGACGCGAGCGCCGCCGCGCAGGAGGGCGTGTCGCAAGAGGAGCTCGACGACGCCGACGGCCGCGTCATGCACGTGGTCGACTGGGGGTACCGCGCGTTCAAAGAGGCCAACGAGCTCGATGACGAGATCCGCGTGCCCGAGCTGGGCACGCTGGCCCCGTACTTCACCACGAAGCGCGCGGTGCCGAAGAGCGACGAAGAGGGCGGCGAGAAGCCTGTGAACGGCGGCGTGACGAAGCCCGCGTGAGGGGAGTCGCCCGCGCTGCTGCCTTCACCGCGCGCGCTTCGGTGAGGACGGGAGCGCGGGGACTCGTGCGCCCTGAGCGCGTTCGGCTACGCGTCGGGGCGCTCGAAATCCACCTTGTCGTAGCGCGTAGATCTCGCCGTCGAGGAACTCGTACTTCGTCGCGCTGCGCTGCTCGCGCGAGGTACGCGTCGGCGGTGTCGTGCGATGGCGGGCGGATCGGTTGGCCCCCACCCCCGGCGCCGCCCCCACACGTGGTGGCGGGGAGGTCGGAGCGCGAAACATCATTGCAGAAGTCATTTTTGCGCCATCACCCACTCGTGGGGGAGAGCTTGGAAGGGGGCCGACGAAATCACCCGCCGACTGCGGGACTCCTGTGCGACTGCACCCGGGGGCACTCGGGGTCGGGCGCGAAGCCCCCCGTGAGGTGCTCGCTCACGATGCGGCAGCCGCCTCTGCACACCGTGCGAAGACCGCACGACGCACACGGCTCGGGACGCTCGCGCACCGACGCGCGAAAGCGCTCCAGCTCGGGCGCGCTCTCCCATCGGTCGGCGAGGGAGCCCTCCGCGGGGGCGGGCTCGCGCGTGACGAAGCTGCATCCGGCGAGCGAGCCGTCGCGGCGCACGGCGCCGAGGTGCCGGCCCGCCTCGCAGCCGAAGACCCCGAAGCGCTCGAGCTGCGTGGCATCGGTGAGCGTCTCGGAGAGCAGCGGCACCGTCGCGCAGTCGACGCGAATCGAGATGCCATCGCCGTGCTCTTCGGCGATGGCGCGCAGCGCGGGGGCGAGGGCGCGCACCTGCTCTTGTGTGAGACGGCGGGCGAGGTAGTCGAGCGACGCGGCGCGTCCCGCGGGCTTGTACCGCAGCACCTGCACCTCGTGGGCGCCGAGTGCGCGGGCGTGGCGCACCGTGTCGGCGAGGTGCGCGAAGTTCTGCCGCGTGAGCACGTGGTTGATGCCCACCGACACACCCGCGTCGAGGAGCGTGCGCACCGCGCGGTCGGCCGCCGAGGCGCCGTCGTAGCCGCGCACGGCCTCGTAGCCGCCGCCGACGCCGTCGTGGCTCACGTTCACCTGCGCGAAGTCGCCGAGCGTGCGGGCCCGCGCGGGCGTGAGACCGATCCCCGAGGTGGTGACCACCGGCACGAGGTCGCGGCTGCGCGCGTACGTAGCGAGGGCGCCGAGGTCGTCGCGCAGCATGGGTTCGCCGCCGCCGAACGCGACGGTGAACACGCCCATCGCGGCGAGGCCGTCGAGCGTGCGCGCGAGCTCTTCGAAGGGAACGTCGTCGCCGTCGCGCGTGGCCGACTGGTAGCAGCCCGAGCACCCCGCGGGGCACCGCGCCGTGACCGCCACGTGCACCTCGAGGGGGCGCGAGGGGCCAGCGGGGAGCGCGTCGTCCCACAAGGGTGTTTCTTCGACGTGGAGGGCGCGGGCGAGGGTGCGGTCGACCGCGACGAGGGTGCCGTCGTCGACGCGAACCCACGCGCCGAAGCGCTCGGGGCGCTGCCTCACGGATCCGCCGACGGCGGTGCGGGCGGAGCCTCGACGGGAGGTGCTTCGGCGGGCGGGTCTTCGTCGTCGTGGGGGCGCAGCGCGGCGCTCACCGCGGCCACGATGGCGACGCCCGCGGTGGCCGAGAGAAAGAGCATCTCGACAGCGCTCCCGATGGACGAGCAGTTGGCGCCGGGGCCGCGGCGCACCGCGAGAATGTGCGACTGCACCTCGTCGTGGGTCACAGGTTGATTCCTTCGAGCATCATGGTGTCGAGCGTGTGCATCGTGAGAAACGAGACCGCCAGCGCCGCGAGCATGCACACCAGCGCGCGCCCCACGCGCAGGGCGACGCGGTTGCTCCCCACGACGTTCCACGCCGTGGCCGCGAGGTACACCGCGAGGGCGCCGGCGCCCAGCAGCAGAAAGGGCGACACCTCGTGCTCGTCGTAGGCCTTGGCGAGCGCGCCGCCGCCGAGGGTGAGCACCGCGATCTGCGCCAGCGGGAGCGGCCGCTTCCACACGCGCAGCACCTCGTGCATGCGCTTCGCGCGCGCGGCGCGGAGGAGGGAGGTCACCCCCGCCGCCGCCGTGACCGCCAGCGTGGCCCACGCGATGTCGCGCAGGAGCGACCGCCGCGCGAGCACCTCGGCGTCGCGCTGCACCTCGGGGTCGACGCGCAGCGCGGTGATCTCTTGCGCCGCCACGCGCTCCTCGCCCATGAGGGTGCGCGCCTGCACCAGCCGCTCGGCCGCGAGCGAGCGGACCTCTTGCGCCGCGCTCGTGTCGCCCGCCAGAATGTGAAGCACCCGTGCCGCATCACGGGGCCTTTGTAAACGGTTGAGATACGCCTCGCCGACGAGCAATTGCGCCTCGGCGCGCACGGCGCCCGCGGGAAAGGTCGCCATCTCGCGGTCGAGGCGCTGAATGCCCGCGAGCGAGTTGGCCGACTGCTCGTTACGGCGCACGCGCTCGAGCGCCACGAGGGGTGCGAAGTCGCCCTCGGCGTGGTGCAAGAGGTCGTCGACGCGGGCCTGCGCGCGCGCCGCGAAGCGCGAGCCCGGGTCGCGCGCGATGAAGTCTTGATAGCCCGCGAGGGCGCGCCGAAACTCGAGCCCCTCGTCGGCCATCACGGCGAGGTAGTACACCGCCGTGGCCGCCTCGCGCAGGCTCGCCGAGCGGGTGAGCGCGGTGAACATCGCCCGCGCGCGGTCGGCCTCGCCGGCCTCCATCGCGTCGCGCGCCGCCTCGAGGGCGGGCGTAATCTGCGCGTGCGCGACGCTCGCCGAGAGCGCCATCGCGACGAAGAAGCTCGCGAGCCCGCGCCGCACGCGCTCAGCCCCCGCGCGCGTGGCGGGCCGCCTCGGCGCCCGCGCGCGCGCCCGACGCCAGCGCGTCGACGAGGCCCTCGCCGTCGAGCGCGGTGGCCACCTCGCCCGCCGCGAAGAGCCACGGCGCCACCGCGGCCTCGCCGTCGACGTCGAGCACGCGGCGCCGCGCGTCGACGCGCACGCCCACGCCCCGCGGCTGCCCGTCGGCGAACCACGCGCTCGGGTCGGCCCCGCGCTCGGCCCCGGAGCGCGCGGCGATGCGCTCGCGGGTGCGCGTCCACATGGGTGCCCCCGCGGTGGCCTCGCGGAGGGCGCCGTCGAACACCACGCCGCCGCCCGTGAGCCCCCCCGTGGCCAGCACGATGGCGCGGGCGCGCACGGTGTTGCCGTCGTCGAGGCGCGCCGCCGCGCGCGAGCCCGCGAGCACCGTCGCGCGCCCGCGGATCACCCGCACCGCGTCGGGCACCCACCGGCGCATGGCGCGTTCGAAGCGCACGCCCGTGGGGTCGCCCGCCCCGCCCGCGGCCTCGCCCACGGGGACGCCGAGCACCGCCGTCATGCGCGCGGAGACGTCGTCGCGGCGCAGGCCCAGCACGGGGGGAAACAGCACTGCCCCGAGGCCCTCGCACGACGCGCGCAGCCGGGCCGCCACGCCCTCGGCGATGCCGTCGGTGTCGAAGCGCGCGGCCGTTTCGCGGAAGGTCTCCCCCTCGGGGGCGAAGGGCGCGCTCACGATGCGCGCGCCGAGCGTCTCGGCGATGAGCTTCGCCGACCACGAGGGGTGCGTGGCGAGGTCGACCACGCCCACCATGCCCGTGACGGCGCCGAGGTCGAGCAGCGACGCGAGGGCGCCCTGCGCGTTGGCGATGACCCACCCGGCCACCGTGACGTAGCGCCCGCCGAGGCGAAACACGTCGCCCGCGGCCCACTGCGCGAAGGGGTCGCGCGCGTGGCCCCAGGCGACGCCGCTCGAGAGCGCCGTGGCGCCCCCCGCGAGGGAGACGAGCGACACCTTCGCGCCCGCCTCGTGGGCGCTGCGCGCGGCGGCGATGCCCGCGGCGCCGGCGCCGATCACCAGCACGTCGGCCTCGATGGGGTTCACGCCGTCACGGCCCTTCCGAGGGAGCGCAGGGCGGCGTCGACGACACCCTCGGCGCGCGCCTGCGAGGCCCCGATGGCGGGCAGCCGCGAGCGTCGCCGCGCGCGCATGAGGTCGGCGGCCTGGGCGCGCACCTCGGCGGCGCTCCACCCGAGCTCGTCGCCGACGATCACCGCCGCGGCGAGGGCGCACTCGCTCCCGCCGCAGGGACCGTAGGCGAGGTTGGTGCGGCGCGCCACGTCGTGCAGCGTGCGGGCCCCTTCGACCTTGACGGCGTAGCGCACCTCGCAGGCCAGCACGGGCTCGGAGGTGCACACCGTGACCGCGCCGCGCTTGCCGCCGTCGGCCAGCATCGGCTCGGCGCGCGACCCGTGGCGGCTGATGAGCCGCGCGGCGGCGTAGGCCGTGATGCCGTAGCGGGCGGCGAGGCGCGCGGCCTCGGGCACGCGGTCGCCGCCGGGGAGCGGGGTGTTGTGCGTGCCGCAGCGGGCGTCGACGCCGAGGTCGCGCGCGACCACGTCGGCGGCCTCTTCGGCGAAGAGCCGGTAGCTCGCGAGCTTGCCGCCGAGCAGGGAGTACAGGCCCCGCGCGCCGTCGCGCGTGTGGTCGACGATCTCATGCTCGCGCGAGAGGGCGTCTTCGGTGGGGCCGTAGGCGTAGAGCGTGGGGCGCGCGGCCACCGTGGTGCCCACGATGCGGGCCTCGCGCACGCGGGGGAGCACGGTCTCGATGCCGTCGAGGAGGTAGCGCACCTCGTCGGTGGTGACGGGCAGGTCGTCGAGGTCGGCGTAGGTGTCGTCGTCGGTGGTGCCGATGAGGCAGGTGTTGCCCCACGGCTCGATGAAGATCTGCCGCCCGTCGATGGCGTTGCACATCACGCCCACGTCGGTGACGGGGCGGTCGAGCACGAGGTGAATGCCCTTGCCCGGGCGCACCTTCACGCGCCCTTCGAGGCCCGCGAGGGCGGCGGTGATGGGGCCCCACGCGCCGGTGGCGTTGACCACCACGCGGGCGGTGTACGTGGCCGCCACGCCCGTGAGGGTGTCGCGCACGCGGGCCCCTACGACGGCGCCGTTCTCGACAAGAATCTTCTCGGCGGTGGTGTGCACGAGCACGGTGGCGCCGCGCTCGCGGGCGTCGAGGGCGTTGGCGTTGCAGAGCCGCGCGCCGTTGATGCCCCACTCGTCGAAGGTGACGGCGCCCCAGAGCTTCTCGGGGTTGAGGCCGGGCACCGCCAGCTCCGACTCTTCGGCCGTGAGGCGCGTGTGCCGACGGCCGCGCTTGAGGGGCTGAAAATCGTCGTACACCGAGAAGAAGGCGTCGTACGCGTCGAGCCACATGCGCGCCTTCGCCCCGCGGCCGTACACCGGCACGAGGAAGGGGATGCGAAAGATCATGTGGGGCGCGATGTGCTGGATGTACCCCGAGTCGAGGCACGAGGAGCGGGTCACCTCGGGGTGCGTGGTGAGGTACCGCGGGCCGCCGTGGATCATGCCCGACGAGTTGCCGCTGGCGCCGAAGGCGAGGTCGTTGCGCTCGACGAGGAGCACCCGCACGCCCCGCATCGCGAGGTCGCGCGCGAGGCCGGTGCCGTTCACCCCGCCGCCGAGGATGAGCACATCACAGTCAGGCCGCCGGGCAGAGAGTTCGATCGCCATGGTCGAAGTGGTTCCCTTGCGCCGCGCACACTAGTGCCTTTCGCCCGCAGCGTCATGGTTTCGATGCGCCCCGACAGGACGCCGGGTGACGCCGCGCGGTGGCGGAAGCCGTGTTCCGCGGGAGCGGAAGCCGTGTT
>CANMAT010000043.1 GCA_947494865.1 Deltaproteobacteria bacterium | reverse complement strand
GCGGTCGTCGTGCGCGAAGGCGAGGTCGTGGCCGAGGGGTGGCACGTGCGCGCGGGCGACGAGCACGCCGAGGTCGCGGCGTTGCGGGCGGCGGGAGAGCGAGCCCGAGGGGCGTCGTTGTTCGTCACGCTCGAGCCGTGCAACCACCACGGCCGAACGCCGCCGTGCACGGAGGCGCTCGCCCGCGCGGGTGTCGCGCGCGTCGTCTACGCCGTGAGGGACCCCAACCCGCACGTGGCGGGCGGCGGTCGGGCCGCGCTAGAGGCCGCCGGCATCGCCGTATGTGAGGGCTTCGCGCCGCCGTGGCAGCGCGAGGCGAGGCGAGTCATCGCGCCCTGGCGCACGTTTATCACTGAAGGCCGCGCGCACCTTACGCTGAAGGTCGCGACGACGCTCGACGGTCGCATCGCGACCCGCACGGGCGAGAGCCGCTGGATCACCGGCCCCGAGGCGCGCGCCGACGTTCACGCCCTCCGGGCCGCCTCCGACGCCGTGATCGTCGGCAGCCGCACGGTGCTCGCCGACGACCCCGAGCTCACCGTACGTCACGTCGCGGCGCCGCGTCAGCCCGCGCGCGTCGTGGTCGACTCGGAGCTCGTGACGCCTGGCGCTTCGAAGCTCGCCCGGTCGGCGCGCGAGGCGCCCGTGTGGGTGCTCACCCGCCAGGGTCACGCGCGCGATCGCGTGTCAGCGCTCGCCGACCTCGGCGTCGTGGTGGCGCCGATCGCGTCGATCGAAGGGCGCGTCGACCTCGCGGCGGCCCTCCGCTGGCTCGCGGCGCGGGGCGTGGTGTCGGCGCTCTGCGAGGGCGGCGGCGCGCTCCACGGGGCCTTTCTCGACGGCGGCCTGGGCGACCGCGTGGTGAGCTACGTGGCGCCGATGATCTTCGGCGGGGCCGGAGCACCCACGGCGTTCGGCGGCCGCGGGGTGGCCGCGATCTCCGAGGCTCACAGGCTGCGGGACGTGCGCGTCGACCGCGTCGGCGACGACCTTCGCATCGAGGGAGAGCTCTAGTGTTCACAGGCATCATCACAGCCATAGGCCGTTTGCGTTCTCGCGCCGCGGCGGGTCCGTCGGCGACGCTCACGGTCGAGTGCGCGTACCCGAAGCTCGAGCTCGGAGAGAGCATCGCGGTCGATGGCGTCTGCCTCACGGTCGCGACGATCCTGCCGGGCGCATTCGCGGCGAGCGCGAGCGCGGAGACGCTGTCGCGCACCACGCTCGGCTCCATCGGTGCGGGATCGCACGTGAACCTCGAGCGCGCGCTCGCGGTGGGCGACCGGCTCGGCGGTCACATCGTCGCGGGGCACGTCGACGGCGTCGGGCGCGTGGCGCGGCGCGAAGAGGTGGGCACGGCGGAGCGGGTGATGTTCGAGGCGCCGCCCGAAGTGTTGCGCTACGTGGCCGAGAAGGGTTCGATCGCCATCGACGGCGTGAGCCTCACGGTGAACGCGGTGAGCGCGAGGGGCTTCGAAGTGATGCTCGTGCCCTTCACGCGTGACGCGACGGTGCTCGGCGCGCGGGGCGTGGGCGCTGCGGTGAACCTCGAAGTCGATGTGATCACGCGCTATGTGGCGCGGCTGATGGAAGGGCGCGCGGCCTATGAGGGCGGGGGTGGCGGGGTGACCCTGGACCCCCTCGCGCGCCACGGGTTTGTGAACGAAGGCTGAAGGGACGCAGGCAATGCCGCTCGAAGGAACGCCCGAGGAACGGGCACGGCGCGCGATCGACGCGATCCGCGCGGGACACATGGTGATTCTCACCGACGACGAGGACCGTGAGAACGAGGGCGACCTCGTGCTGGCGGCGGAGAAGGTGTCGCCCGACGCCATCAATTTCATGGCGAAGCACGCGCGGGGGCTCATCTGCCTGGCGCTCACCGAGGAGACCATCGACCAGCTTCGGCTGCCCATGATGGTCGAGAAGAACCGCGCGTCGCTCGGGACCGCCTTCACGGTGAGTATCGAGGCGCGCGAGGGTGTGACCACGGGCATCTCCGCGGCGGACCGCTCTCACACGGTGCGCGTCGCCGTGGCGCCGGACGCGAAGCCCGAAGACCTGGTGTCTCCGGGGCACATCTTTCCGCTGCGCGCGCGGCCCGGCGGGGTGCTCCAGCGCACGGGGCAGACGGAGGGGAGCGTCGACCTCGCGCGCCTCGCGGGCCTCACCCCCGCGGGCGTCATCTGCGAGATCATGAACGACGACGGCACCATGGCGCGCATGCCCGACCTCGAGCGCTTCGCCGCCGAGCACGACACGCCCATCGTCACCATCGAAGACCTCATTCACTATCGGCTCAAGACCGACCGCCTTGTGCGGCGCGTGGCGAGCGCGTCGTTCACCCCCGCGGGCTTCTCGTCGACGTGGAAGGCCCACGTGTACGAGTCGACCGACGCTTCGCATCGGCAGTTTCTGGCGCTCGTCGCGGGCGAGGCCGACGCCGAGGCCCCGACCCTTGTGCGCATGCACCCGGGCTCGGTCTTCGCCGATCTCTTCGCGCCCGCGAACAACCTCGACGGGCGGCCCGCCATCGGCGGCGGGGCGTACCTCTTCGAAGCCATGCGCCGCATGGAGCGCGAGGGCCGCGGGGTGGTGGTGTACTTCCCCCCCACGCAGACCGACCTGCTCGACGACCTGCGCGCTCTCGCGGGCGAGGCGCGTCAACAGCCGCACGACCTCGTGTCGCAGGGCTCGCCGGCGCAGCGCGAGCACGGTCTGGGCGCGCAGATTCTTATGGAGCTCGGCCTGCGCAAGATCCGCCTCGTCACGAGCAACCCGCGGCGCCTGGTGGGCCTCGCGGGCTACGGCCTCGAGGTCGTCGACATGGTCGACGTGTCGGGCGCGACGGCCTCACGGGGCGACGCGCAGTCGTAGCCGTTGCCTTTCTGTGGCGCGGGGACTACAAGCCCGCGCCATGAGCGACGAGGGTCTTCGTACGACCGTGATCGAGGGCGACCTGGTGGCGACCGGGGCGCGTGTTGCAGTCCTCGCGAGCCGCTTCAATCACTTTATCGTCGACCGCCTCGTCGAGGGCGCGCTCGATTGTCTGCGCCGCCACGGCGCGGCCGAGGTCACGATCGTGCGGGCGCCCGGCGCGTGGGAGCTCCCCATGGTGTGCCGCACGCTCGCGCAGAGCGGGCGCTACGATGCGATCGTGGCGGTCGGCGCCGTCATCCGCGGCGGCACCCCCCACTTCGACTACGTGGCGGGCGAGGTCACCAAGGGCCTCGCGATGGTCTCGATGGAGTCGGGCGTCCCCGTGGCGCTCGGGGTGATCACCACCGAGAACATCGAGCAGGCCATCGAGCGCGCGGGCACCAAGGCCGGCAACAAGGGCTGGGAGGCCGCGCTGAGCGTCATCGAGATGATCTCGCTGCACAAGGCACTCAAGCGCCATGGCCACTGACCGACGCTCCGCGCGGCCCCCGGCGAGCGCGCCCGAGTCAGGGCCGCGGCGCCAGGCCCGCGAGGCCGCCCTGCAGGTGCTCTACGCCGTCGACTGCCTGCCCGCGCCGTCGCCCGACGACGGCGAGCGCGCGCTCACCGCGTACTGGAACAACCTCGAGGGCCCCCCCGCGGGCCGCGCGTACGGCGACGGGATCGTGCGCGGCGTCGTGGGGGCGCGCACGGCGCTCGACGAGGTGATCCGCGCCGCGTCGCCGAACTGGCGCCTCGAACGCATGGCCCGCGTCGACCGCAACGTGCTGCGCCTCGCGGCGTGGGAGATTCTCTACGGAGGTGCCGATGTGCCCGTGCAGGTGAGCATCGACGAGGCCGTCGAGCTCGCCCGCGAGTTCGGCGCGGAGGGCGCCTACGCCTTCGTCAACGGCATTCTCGACCGCATCGCGAAGACGAACGGCAAGCTCTAGCCCTGCGATGGACGTCCGCTTCGTCTCGCTCGACCTCGCGCGCGTCGACGGCCTCCGTTACGAGGCCGTGGCGTTGCCGTTCTTCGAAGACGAGCGCCCCCTGCGCGGCGCCGCGGGGCTGTGCGACTGGCGACTCTGCGGTCGGCTCTCGCGCCTCCTCCTCGGGGGGCGCGTCACCGGCGCGCTCGGCGAGGTGACGCTCGTGCCCGTGCGCCCGCGCCTGCCCTTCGACAAGCTGCTCCTCTTTGGGAGCGGCGCCCGCGAGCGCTTCGACGTCGCGCGCTTCAACGCCGTGACCGCGCGGATCTTCGAGGTGGTGGAGGGGCTGCGACTGCGCAACCTCGTGCTGTCGCTCCCGGGGCGCAACCACAACCGCGTCTCACCCGGCGATGCGATCCGGTGGTTTCTCGAGGCTGCCGGCACCAACGACCGCGTCGAGGAGCTCATCGTGCTCGACGACCTCGACGCGCAGCGCGTGATGCAGCCCGTCGTCGAGGCTGAGCGGCGCCGCGCGCGGGTAGCGCGCGACGTGTGACAGGCTACGTCACGACCCGCGGAGGTCGTCGATGACGCGCGCGAGGTCTCTCTCGGGGCGCCAAGGCACCGTGAGCGAGAGCCCGGCGTCGAGGTAGTCGTCGGCGTGCGCAGGGTCGTCGGCGGCGAGTTCGCGCAGGCCCTCGACGGTCTGCACGGTGATCGCGATATGATAGGGACGCGACGCCGACGAAGACGCCGCGAAGGGCGCGAGGCGTCGAAACGCGGCGGCCGCGTCGAGCCCACTCAGCGCGGCCCGCGCGGCGCCGAGGTCGCGCGACGCGAGGGCCTCTTCGAGGGGCTTCTCGCTCGCGCAGCTCGTCACGCGGGGGGCCGCGGGGCCGCGGAGGCGCTCGACCACGCCCGCACACTGCGACGCGAGGCGCGCGCCCTCGTCGGCGGTGCAGAGCGGCAGCAGCCGCAGGGCGGCGTGAGCCATGCGCAGGGCGCGCGAGAGGTCGTGGTGCGAGGAGTCACCGCGCGAGGCAGGGCCCGCGGGGAGAGCGCGGATGCGCGTCGCGACGGCGCGCGCGAGGGCGAAGAGCGCGCCCCGGGCGTCGTCGCGGGGCGCACGCGACGAGGAGGCTACGGGGTCGAAACCGCCGCCCGAGCGCACGCACCCGTGGGTGACGGTGAGCATCACTGCGGTGGCCGCCATCACGTCTTCGGCAGCGTCGGGGAAGCGCGCAGCGAGCGTCCACCCACGCACCACCTGGGCCGCCGCGTCGCCGAGGGCCGCGAGGTTCGACGCCACCGCGGGGAGAAAAACCTCTCGCACCAGCGCGTCGCAGCCGCACTCTCGGGCGATCTTGCGCGCCCGCGCCTCGGCCTCGGCCAGCCTGTGACCGAGCACGTCGCCGAGGGCGCGCGCCGGGTCGAGCGGATCATCGACGGCCACCATCGCGACGGGCCGCGCGCCGCGGTGGGCGTGCGCCTCGCCGAGCACCGAAGCCGCCACCGCGAAGCCGAGCGCGGGGTCGACGTCGCCGCGCCACGCCCACGAGGTGAGGTCGGCCACGACGGCCGCGGGGTCGTCGAGGCCCCACGGGGCGCGGTCCGACGCGTCGCGGACGAGCGCCTCGAAGGCCGCGCGCAGCGGCTCGCCCGGGGTGCGCTGCAGGCGGTCGAGCGAGAGCGCGTCGGACACGCACTGACGCACGTCGGCGTCGGTGAGCGCCCTGCGCAGGCTCCGCGTGATGCGCTGCGCCGTCGCGCGCGCCTCGCCCGCGGAGGGGTGTACGTCGGCTGCGCTGCCACTGGAGGTCGTTTCGTATCGCGGGCCAGACATGGCGGTGTGTTCTCGATCAATCTGATGCACGCTAATCCTGCGCGGATGCACGCGAGGCTTTCATCTGTGCGATGAAGTTTCGCCGCGGCCATTGATTCCGCGCGCAGGTTGACACGCGACCGCACCAACCGATACGCGTAGAGTTCTTCGCTATGGGACGCACCGACTCCAGCCGAAAGCATGTCAACCAGGCCGCGCTGATGGGCGCGGGCCTCGGGCTGTTGCCCTTTCGCTTCGCTGCCCCGGCGGTAGCAGCGCTGGGCGTCAAGATGCTCAAAGACGTACGCGAGACCTTCGAGGCCGAGGCGAACCCCGTCGAGCAGGCTGCAGCGGCGGCCATTCTCGGCGCCGGCGAGTTTGCGCTCGGTCAGGCCACCCGCGTCGTGCGCTTCGCACCGTGGCTCGGGCCGGTGCTCAGCGCGGCGCTCACGGGCGCTGCGGTGAAGGCGCTCGGCGAGGGCGCGATCGCCTACTACCAGTGGTCGCGCTTCGAGCGCGAGGCCACCGCGCGACCTGCCGACGGCGAGGCTCACACGCGCGTATCGTTCTGAGCGCGGCGATGCTCCCGTCGCCTCGCGGGCCGCGCGCGATCACGCAGCTGTGCCTCGCCGCGCTGACCTTTACCCTGCCCGCGACCGGGCAGCGCGCCACCTCCTCGCCTCGCACCTCGTGGTGGAAGTACGCCACCCTCCGCGCGGTAGGCGGCGTTGCCCGCATCACGGGCGCGCGCGACGAGGCGCTCTCGGCGTGGACGCTCGACCTGCACGCGGGCTTGCGCGCCTTCGACGCGCACCCCAGACGCGGCTATTGGATCTTGGGCGGCGACGTAGGCGCATCGATCGGCCCCCGTGGCGGCGGCAGCCCCGACGTTCTCTGGCTCGGCGGTCCCAGCGTGTCGTACGGCGGGTTCTGGTTCACCGCCGGGTGGGCGCCGCGCTTCGTCGCGGGCGAGCTCGCGCAGGGCGCCGCGCTGGGCGTTCGAAACACCCTCTCGGCGTGCATGTTCATGGGCTTCGCCTGCCTCGACGCGTCGCACCAGTGGCTCTCGGTCGGCGACGGTTCGCAGCACGACCTGCGCCTCGCGTTCGGCCTCGACCTCGGCATGCTCACGCAGGTGATCATCCAGTTTGCGGGCACCCGCCCCGGGTAGTCTCCCCGCCGCAGGTGCGTAACTCTCTTCGCATGGTTCATTGACGCACCAGCTCATCCGTGGTTATCCAACGGCAGTCTGGAGATGACTCACAGAGGCAGACATATTGCAGCGATGGTGACGGCGACCGTAGCGCTCGCTGCGTCGCGTGCGGGTGCGCAGCCTCTGGCTACGGCGTCTTCGGCGACGCTGCTTCACACGCAGACGCAGCGCACGCGCCTCGAGTCGCTCATTCCGCACCTGTCAGCGCCGCGGCTCCTCGACAACGCTTCGGCGGGCTCGCTGCTGTACACGCAAGCTCGCGTGTCGATCGACGTACCTCTGCACGAGGCTGCGCCGCCGTCGCCCTTCGTGTCGTTTCGCAACAACTTCGCGGCGCAGTATTTTCGAATGAACCCCATCGACGGGTGGACGTGGGCGGGCCTCGGGCTCGGCACAGCCAGCCTCGGGTTCGCGTCGATCTTCTTGCAGCTCGCGGGCGCGTCGGTACCCACGTACCTCCCGCGCCTGCCGGGCGTCACCACGGCCGAGAACCCTGTGATGCTCTCGGTGGGCGCCTATGCGCTCAGCTACCAGACGGTGGGCTCGCTCACGATGAACGCAGGCGTCTCGGCGCTCTCGTCGAACCTCTTGCGGCTCGTCTTCGCGCCGCGCGACCGCCGCGTCGAGCGCTACATGCGCACCTTCGCGACGGAGCTCCGGGGCGGGTGGTTGTTCGGGGTCGAAGGGGCGATCTGAGGGGCTACGGGTTGCGCGGCGCGAGGGCGTTGGCGACCGACGTTCCCTTGAGCAGCCGGCCGAGCACGTCGGCGACGCTCTCGCCGCCCAGAATGGCCAGCGGGCCCATGCTCTCAGCCATGCGCTCGGCGAGCGCGCGGTCCCCGAACGACTGGAGCGCGGCGATGAGGTCGGGCGACACCGCGCCGGCCTTCTCGACCAGCGCGTGAACCTCCGCGCCGATGCGCGCGAGCTCGTGGTCGAGCTTCACCTTGGCCACATCGAGGTCGACCGCGGCGGCGGCGCGCTTGCGCGCGAGCTCCGAGTGCTGAATCGCGTCGACGAGGGTCTGCTCGGCCTGCTGCGCTTCGAACCTCTGGCGGCGCAGGGCCGACTCGGCCTCGACCTCGGCCGACTGAAGCTCTCGCACGCGCCCGAGCTCGCGGAGCTTCACGGTGAGCTCGGCGAGGCGCGTCGAGGCCTGCAGCTCGGCCACCTTCTGGCGCGTGTCTTCGGTCTGCCGCGCGAGCTCGAGGCGCCGCTGCTCGGCCGCGAGCGTGAGCGTCTGCTCGACGGCCGCGTGCTGCGCCTCGACGAGCATCGTGGCGATGGAGGCGTCGCCCAGGGTGACCCCGAGCACCTCGACGTCGTACACGCGCATCCCGTTCTCGTCGAAGCTCCGGCCCGCGCGCTTGCCGCCGTCGGCCTGCGCCCCGAGGATCACGTCGCGCAGAATGGTGACCGCGCGCGAGTAGAACTCCTCGACGCCGTACTGCTTCACCGCATGCCGCAGGAGTGAGCGCAGGTGGTCAGTGAGGAACTTCACGTAGTTCTCCACGTTGAACCACCGCGCGCTGTCGCCTTCGAAGTTCACCCGGTACGAGAGCGTGAGCTGCACGCGGCACAGGTCGCGCGTCTCGGCCTCGACCACGTCGCTCACCTTGTTGTTGAGCGCGCGGAGGTACACCGTGCGGGCGACCTTCTCGTCGGTCTTGGGCGTACCCGTCGAGAGCTCCATGGGCTGCAGCGTCTCGTCGTACTCGAGCAGGTGCGTGTGCGGCCCGGCGATCACGCGGCGCTCGCCCGTGCGGCTCACCACGAGCACGGCGTAGCCCGTCCACACGTCGATGCTCACGGCGCCGTCGTACTTCGTGTCGAGCACCAGCGTGCGGGGGCGCGCGAAGTTCTGCGAGCGCGTGAAGTCGTCGCCCGCGAAGGTGCTCGCGGCCTTCTCGTCGGCGCGCTGCGCGGGCGCCACCTTGGCGGCGAGGCGCTGCTGCTCGCGGTCGACGAGGTGCTCGCCCTCGGTCTGCGAGCGCTTGAGCGTCGCGAGCTGCTGGTTCACCGCGAGCGCGTCGGCGTTGCCGGGGAACCACAGCGCCACCGAGCGCGGGTCGAGAACGCGCCGCACGATGACCTCGTGGCGCGGATCGGGGAGATAGATCGCGGGCCCGCGCTTGAGCGAGATGCGCCCCGTGCGACGGTCGAGCACGTACCTCCCCTCGCCCGCGGGAATGGCGATGGCGTGGTGCGTCTCATTGTCGCTGTACTTGATCACCGCGTGCTCGGTGCGCGGGAAGTAGATCATCTGCTCCTTGCCGGTGATGAAGAGCTCGTCGCCGACCTTGTGCGCGACGCCGCCCTCCTCGTACGGCGCGATGACCTTCACGTAGATGCCCGAGGTCTCGCTGAGCTCGATGGCGCGAAACTTACGCGCGCCGCCGCGCTCGACGAACCCTTCGGTGGGCCTCGGGAACACCACCGCGGGCCCGCGGATGAAGCGCTTGTTGCCGTCTTCATCGAGCAGAATGCAGTACTCGAGGCGCTCGAGCGTGACGGCCTCGCGCACGTAGTTGCCCGCCGCGTCGGGCACCACCTCGATGCCCGTCGGCGGCATGTGAAACGCCACCTCGGTGCCCTTGATCACCATGAGCTTGCCCATGGTGAGGTCTTCGGGGCGAATCACCGGCTCCTCGGGCTCGGGCGCGCCGTCGCCGCTGCGCTGCGGCTTGAACACTGCGTCCTTCCAGTTCGCGCGGGCGCCCTCCTCGTCGTACACGCGCACTACAAGGTACTGGTTCGAGTGCAGGTGGTGACCCTGGATCACCCGCACCATCTGCCCCGGCCACAGGGCGAACGAGATGGGCCCGGGGATGTTCACCTTGCGCCCGACGTTGAGCTCGGGGAGGTTGTTGAGGGCGCCCGTGCGCGGGTGCGACCCGTCGCGCGCGGGGTTTTTGAGCACGAGGTACCAGCCCTCGGGCGCGACGCCGAGCGTCTGCGTGGCCTGCTCGAGCGAGCACCGGTCGAAGCGCTTCGAGTCGTTGTTGAACACCACCGGACGGTCGGTGTTGGCGAGGCTCGTCTTGTGCGGCCCCACATAGACGTTGATGTTGCCCTTGGTCTCGTCAGAGATGAACGCGAACTCGTTCGGTGCAAGTACGAGGTCACGCTCCCTGCCGCGGTCACTCTCTCCCATTGCGCATGCTCCCTCCGTAGACGTTGCGAGACGGTGGAGTCTCGCACGATCGCCGACGAGGGGAGCGCGCGCTCAGCGCAGTCGATCGGGCGCGCCCGGGGTGCACCCGTCGAGGGCGTCGTAGCTCCACGCGGCGGGGTCTTCGTCGTCGAGATCGCGCTCGGCGCGCACGATTCCTACCCCCGCGCGCGGCGCCCGCGAAGGCACGCTCCCGGGCATGTGTGACAGAATACGTCCAGTCTCGTCGGTGAGGGTCACGTCGGCGCCGGTGTCTCGGAGCCCTCTGCCCGCGACGCTCCCGGTGAGCGCGATGAGCGTCGTTCCGGGCGCGACGGGGGGATCTCCCTGCGCGGGCACGCCGCGCGGGTCGAAGCTCGCGCCCACCACGAGCGCGCGCTGTCCTGGCGCGATCACGGAGCCCGCGGGCAGCGAAGAGCGGGCCGTGCCCTGGGCGAGCGCGTAGCCCGAGAGGTCGGCGGGCGCGGTGTCGTCGTTGAGGAGCTCGACGTACTCTTGCGCGCTCGTGCTGTGAGGGCGCGCGACCACCTCGGTGATGCGCACGCGCGGGAGAGCAGCCGCGGTGGCGATGCGCGTGAGGCGCTGCGTGTCGTGCGCGCGCCCGTCGGCGCCGAGGCACTCGACGGTGAGCGCGTACTCCGCGGCGGCGAAGGGCACGGCCACGCGCACGGTGTGGAGCGTCGACGGCGCCCCGATCGCGACGGAGGCGCGCGCGTTCGCCGTGGCCGTCACGCGCACGATCGCGGGCAGCGTGGTCGACGCGCGGAGCTCGATCCATCGGTCGCTCGAGCGCGCGCAGAACGCGCCGTCGGCCACCTCGTCGCGCGCGCACACGGGCGACGGGCCGAAGGCGACGCGCGTCGCGTCGCGGCGCTGACCGGTGACGAAGGCGCTCGCGGCCACCTCGACGCGCACGTTGTTGCGCGCGGTGAGCGGGCCGAAGCCCACGCGGTACGCGGTGCGCGGGTCGAGCGTGACGGCGGGCTCGAGCCAACCGCAGCGGGCCATGGCGTCGCCGTCGAAGCAGTCGAGGGAGGCGCGCGACGGCACGGCGAGCCCCGCGTCGGTGAAGAGCGCGAAGGGCGCCTCGCCGCGGACGCCCCGCACCGCGCGGTCGAAGCGAACGTGGACGCGCGCAGCGCCGAGGGGCGTGTCGGCGAGGGCCACGGGCGCGACGTGCGCGAGGGCGCCGCAGCGTCGAGCGGGCGCGACGGTGAGTTCGAAGGAGAGGGCGCGCGCGCCGCCGTCGGGGGCTTCGAACGCGGCGCCGTCGAGGCCGCGCGCGAGGGGCGTGACGAGCAGCGCGAGGGGCGCGTCGGGGAGGAGCGCTTGCGTCGCGTCGAGGCGCATCACGGAGGCGTCGCGCGGGTCGAGCGAGAGGCGCGCAGGCACGCGGCGGAGCGCGTTGGTGGCCGAGAGGCGACCGTCGCCGGCGTCGCTGCGGAGCGCATCGCCGGGCGCGCCCGTGAGGAGCATGGCGACGCCCTCGACGGGCCACGCGAGGGGGCGATCGAAGCGCAGCATGAGCGACGGGAGGCGCCCGAGGGCGTCGAGGTCACCCAGGGGGCTCTCGACCGCGACGAGGCGCAGCGGCGCGGGGGTGGTGCGTAGCGGCGGAGCCTCGATGCAGCCGAGGCTCGACGCGAAGACCACGAGGCAGGCGGTGCGGTGCATAGGGGGCCGGTCATCGCCCCGCGTACGGCCGAGGTTGCGCGACGACTACAATTTGCGCGCGGCTTCGAACTCGGCGCGCGTCGCCGCGCGGAGGTCGGCGTCGCAGAGAAACTCGGCGGCGGTGCGAGCCATGGCGCTGGCGGCCTTGAGCATGGTGTCGAGGCCCACGGGCGAGGCGGCCGCGCGGGCGAACTCATGCTGGTGGCAGAGCGTCTCGCCCTCGCCGCAGATGGCCAGCCAAGGGTGAATGGAGGGCACGGCGTGGGAGACGTCGCCCATATCGGTGCTACCCGCGCCGACGCGCTCGTCGCGCTCGACGGCGCCGCGGCCGAGGGCCGTGAGGTGG
>CANMAT010000042.1 GCA_947494865.1 Deltaproteobacteria bacterium | reverse complement strand
GGGCGAGGGCCACGCGCAGGTCGACCTGGGCGTTGACCACGGCGAAGCGGGCGCGGGCGAGGTCGTTCTCGGCGTCGGTGAGGTCGCTCGAGATGGAGCTGCCGGCCACGAAGCGCTCGCGGCGCACGCGGTAGCTCTCGTCGGCGGCGGTGAGCTGGCGGTTGGCGGCCTCGATGCCCGAGCGGGCGCCCTGCACCGCCGTCCACGCGCCGCGCACCTCCCACTCGACGCCCGCGGCGAGCGCGCCGATCTGCGCGTTGACGGCCGCGCGCTGGGCCACCACGCGGCTCGCCGTCGCGCTGGCCTGAATGGCCGCGGAGGGCGACCACTGCACCTGGAGCGTCGCGTCCCACGTGGTGTTCCACTCCTGGGTGTTGGGCACGAAGCGCTGGTTGGGGTTGGCCACGTCGAGGTTGGCCTGCGCCACCACGCTGGGGAAGTACCCCGCGCGCACGGCCGACAGGTTGGCGTCGAGGGCGCTCACCTGGCGCTCGAGGCTCGTGAGGTCGGGGCGCGAGTGCCACGCGCGATCGATGAGCGCCCGCACGCTGTTGGGCACGTCGACGGGGGCGTCGAGGGGCTCGCCGAGCACGACCTGCTGGCCCTCGTCGAGCCCGAGCCGGATGCGCGCCTGCGAGTCGGTGAGGGCCACGTTCTCGCGGGCGAGCACGAGGCCGCGCTCGGCCTCGGCGACCTGCGCCTCGACGCGCAGGAGCTCGACGCGGGCCACGGTGCCGGCCTCGACGAAGCGGGCGAGGTCTTCGCGGTGGCGGCGCGCGGCGTCGACCGCGAGGGCCGTGATGGAGAGCTGCGCCTGCGCGCGGAGCGACTCGTAGAAGGCCACGCGCCCGTCGGCGGCGGCCTGCGCGCGAACGGCCTCTTCGTCGAGGCGGCGGGCCTCGGCCTGGCGCCCCGCGGCCTCGTAGAGCCGCGCGAGGCGGAAGGGGATGTCGGTGATGGGCACCGCGAGCGTGCCGCGCACCGCGAACTGATCGAGAATCACCGGGAACGAGAAGCCCGCGGCCGCGCCCGTGGAGGGCGGCACCACCGAGTCGACGGGGTTGATGCACGCGGGTTGCCCCATCGCGTTGGTGGTGCCCGCGTAGAGGGCCGCGTTCTGCGGGTTGACACAGAACGAGGCGGCGCTGCCGAAATTGAGCCGCGGCGGGGTGATCTCGGAGAGGCGCGTGTAGCGGGCGGAGAGCGTGAGCTGCGGGATCATGCCGAAGGCCGCCTCGGTGCGCGCGGCGTCGGCGGCGTCGACGTTGGCGCGCGCGGCGCGCACCAGGGCGCTCGCGTGGATGGCGCGCAGGGCGGCCTGCTCGGCCGTCATGCCGCCGGCCTGGGGCACCAGCACCTCGGGGAGCGCCGGCGGGCTCTGGGGCGCCTGCGCGGCCGCGGGCGCGGCGGCGACCTCGCGGCTCGCGGGCTCGGTCTGCCCCGCCGCCTCGAAGGGCACCATCGCGAGCCCCAACCCGAGCGTCCACCACACACTACGCGTCATCATCGTCTCCGTGTGCCGCGTTGCCCGCGGCCCGATCCATCAGGTCTACAATCGTTTCGAAGGCCGACAAGAAGCGCTCCTGGTCGTCGACCGAGAGGGCCTCGAGCACCACCTGGTGCCGCCGCCGCATCTCGCGGAGGCGCACACCGAGGATGGCCTTGCCGTTCGCCGTGATGGCCACCTTCACCGAGCGGCGGTCTTCGGGGTCGGGCTTCTTGTGCACGTACCCCGCGCGGGCCAGGCGGCCCACCATCTCGCTCATGGTGCTCTGCGCGCCGCTCGCCACGCGCCGCAGCTCGCCCACCGTCATCGCGCCGTGAGTCTCGAGCACGCGCAGCAAGAAGGTCTGGTGCGGCGTGAGGTCGACGTCGTCGCACTCGATGCGAACGAGCCGGTGCGCCGAGCGCATGATCCGCTCCACCATCTCTGCCAGCCGCTCGACCTTGCGCTCGATCAAGAACCCACCACCCTCCGCCAGGGCGCCGCGCCCCTCGTCGTCTCTCACCGTCCGGGAGCCTCGCCACTCATTACATCGTGTTGCGATGCTTTGGAAGCCACTCGCGCTTCACCACCACCCTTTGACTCACCGTTCTTCCGTCTGGAATGTTCATTTCGTGCAGCGTGACACAGCGAAAATCTTTCGCGTCAATTAGTTCGTGTTACGATTGATCCCTCCCGGCACGGGGAGCATCCTACCGATACGTCGCCGCCCTTCCCGAGGGCACGCGCTGCCCATTTTCCCTCTCTGAGAGAACTCATGACGCACTCGAGACACCGCCCGCCCGCGCAAGGGCGCCCCCTCGCGCGCCTCGCGCTGACGCTCACGCTCACCGCGGCCGCATCGCTCTCCCTCGCCGCGTGCAAGCGCCCGGGCGCGGCGGCCCCGCAGGTGAACCCTTCGACCGACCCCTCGGCGCCGGTGCGCACGGGCACCGCCGCCGCGCAGGCGCGCGAGCTCCCCGACGTGCTCTCGGCGAGCGGCTCGCTCATGGCCGACATGCAGTCGGAGGTGACGCCCCTCGTCGCGGGTCGCGTGATGCAGGTGCTCGTCGAGCGCGGCGCGCGCGTCCGCGAGGGCGACCCCCTGGTGCGCCTGCGCGAGGTCGATTTTCGCACCACGGCCGCGCAGGCGCAGGCCACGCTCGGCCAGGCCCGCGCGCGCATCGGCGGCGACGTGGGCCGCTTCGACCCCGAGGCCACCGCCGAGGTGCGCGCCGCCGCCGCCAACCGCGACCTCGCCGAAGACGCGCTCCGCCGCGCGCAGCAGCTCCACACCTCGGGCGCCCTCAGCGACTCGGATTTTCAGCGCGCCACGCTGCAGGCGACGGCCGCGCGCGAGCAGTATCGCAGCGCCGTCAACGGCGTGCGCGGGGCGTACTACGGCTACCAGCAGGCGCAGGCCGTGGCCCAGCAGGCCGCGCGGGCCCTCGACGACTCCACCGTCCGCGCGCCCTTCTCGGGCGAGGTGGCCGAGCGCAAGATCAACGTGGGCGAGTACGTGACCCCGCAGCGCGCGGTGGTCACCCTCGTGCGCACCGACCCGCTGCGCATGGAGATTCAAGTCCCGCAGGAGCGCATCTCGGCGGTGCACCGCGACCAGGCCGTGGAGGTGCGCGTCGACGCGTACCCCGACCGGGTGTTCGCCGCGACGGTGCGGTACATCTCCGCGGCGGTGCGGGCCGACTCGCGGTCGCTCATCGTCGAGGCGCTCGTGCCCAACGCCGACGGCGCGCTACGGCCCGGGCTCTTCGCGACGGCGCGCGTGGCCCTCGGCACGCGCCGCGCGGCGGTGTCGGTGCCCGCCCGCGCGGTGCTCAGCGAGGCGGGCTCGAGCCGCGTGTTCGTGGTCGCCAACGGCCGCGTGCAGGAGCGCGTGGTGACCGTGGCCGAGCGCGGCGAGACCGAGGTGCTCATCGAGCGCGGCGTGGCCGCGGGCGAGCGCGTGGCCACCGACAACCTCACGCGGCTGGGCGACGGCGTCCAGGTCGCGGAGCAGTAGAGGACACCCCCAGACCATGCAGTGGCTTGCCGCAGTCTGCGTTCGTCGCCCGGTGTTCACCTGGGTGCTCATTCTTGCCCTGGTGGTGGTCGGCGTGGCCAGCATCCGGGGCCTCGCGGTCGACCGCTTCCCCAACATCGACTTCCCCGTCGTGCTGGTCACCACGGTGCTCCCCGGCGCCTCGCCCGAGCAGGTCGAGACCGAGGTGAGCGACAAGATCGAGGAGTCGATCAACTCGATCTCGGGCCTCGACGAGCTCCGCTCGGTCTCGTACGAGGGCCTCTCGGTCGTGATCGCGCGCTTCGACCTCGACAAGGACACCTCCGTGGCCGCCCAGGAGGTGCGCGACCGCGTGAACCGCATCCTCTCGCTGCTGCCGCAGGGCATTCAGCAGCCGCGGGTGGAGCGCAACGACCCCGACGCCGCCCCCATCATGCTCGTGGCCCTCACGGGCTCGCGCGCGATGCGTGACATCACCGAGTACGCCGACAAGCGCGTGCGCCGGCAGATCGAGTCGCTCAACGGCGTCGGCGGCGTGACGGTGCTCGGCGGCCGCAAGCGCCAGGTGAACATCACCCTCTCGCCCGCGCGCCTCCAGGGCTACGGGCTCACCGTGGTCGACGTGCAGCGCGCGCTCGCCACGCAGAACGTGGAGGTGCCCGGCGGCGACGTCGACCAGGGCGACCGCACGCTGAGCCTCCGCGTGCTCGGTCGTGTGGGCAGCATTCAAGAGATGAACGACCTCGTGGTCGCCCAGCGCGGCGGGCTCAGCGTGCGCGTGCGCGACGTGGGCCGCGCGGAGGACTCCGAGGCCGAGCCCACCTCGTACGCGGTGCAGAACAACCGCGAGGTGGTGATCCTCTCGGTGCGCAAGCAGTCGGGGATGAACACCCTCGCCGTCATCGACGCGCTCACCGAGCGCATCGACGAGATCCGCCCGACGCTCCCGCCGGGCTTTCGCCTCGAGGTGGTGCGCGACGAGGGCGAGTTCATTCGCAACGCCGTCCACGCCGTCGAGGAGCACCTCGTCATCGGCGGCATCCTGGCGTCGCTCGTCGTGCTGCTCTTCCTCTGGAACGGGCGCTCGACCCTCATCGCGGCGCTCGCCATCCCGACCTCGATCATCGCCACCTTCGCCCTCATCAAGGCGATGGGCCTCACGCTGAACATCATCACCCTGCTCGCCCTCACCCTCGCGGTGGGCATCGTGATCGACGACGCCATCGTGGTGCTCGAGAACATCTTTCGCTTCATCGACGAGAAGGGCATGGCGCCGCGCCGCGCAGCCATCATGGCGACGCGCGAGATCGGCCTCGCGGTGCTCGCCACCACGCTGTCGCTCATCGCGGTGTTTCTCCCCGTGGCCTTCATGGGCGGCATCGTGGGGCGCTTCATGAAGTCGTTCGGCTTCACGATGTCGTTCGCCATCGCGGTGTCGCTGCTCGTGTCGTTCACCCTCACGCCGATGCTCTCCTCGCGCTGGCTCAAGCCCGCGAAGCGCGCGGGCGCGGTGCCCAACACCGAAGACCACGAGGAGGAGGAGGCCATCGACGCCGAGTGGAAAGACCCGGCGCCGGAGCCTCGCTTCGTCGAGAAGTCCGCGTACCGCGAGTGGCGCGCGGGCACGCGGCACATCCCCGCCGAGTTCGCGGCGGGCCACGAGGCCACCGGGCTCTACGCCGCCGTCGAGCGCACGTACCTCCGCGCCCTCGCCTTCGCGATGGATCACCGCTGGGTCGTGGTGATCGCCATGGCGCTCACCTTCATGAGCGTGGTGCCCCTCGCCAAGGCCGTGCAGAAGAACTTTCTCCCGCAAGACGACGAGTCTCGCTTCGACGTGATCGTGCGCGCGCCGGAGGGCACCTCCCTCGAGCAGACGCGCGTCATCGCCGACCGCATGGCGCGCGAGATTCGCACCCTCTCGTCGGTGCGGCTCACGGTCACCACCGTGGGCTCGCCGCCCGGCGACCCGTCGGGCCGCGGGCCCAACCAGGCGCAGATCTTCGTGCGCCTCATCGAGCCCACCGAGCGCGCCGAGAACCAGCAAGACGTGATGGCGCGCGTCCGCACGGGCATCCTCCCGCAGTTCTCTCGCGAGCACCTGCGCACCCTCGTGGCGCCGGTGAACGTGTTCGGCGGCTCGGGCGCCGACAGCGCGGCGATTCAGTACGTGCTCCGCGGCCCCGACCTGGTGAAGCTCGCGCAGTACGCGCAGCGCATGCTCGAGCAGGTGCGCACCATCCCCGGCGTGGTCGACCCCGACACCACCCTCGTCGTGGGCAAGCCCGAGATCACCGTGCGCATCCAGCGCTCCCGCGCGGCCGACCTCGGCGTGAGCGCGCTCGACATCGCCAGCGCCCTGCGCATGCTCGTGGGCGGCCTGCAGGTGAGCACCTTCAACGAGGGCGGCGACCAGTACGAGGTGTGGGTGCGCGCCACCCCCGAAGCGCGCGACCGCATCCGCGCGATCGAGCAGGTGACCATTCCCACCAACGTGCCGGGGCGCTCCGTGCGCCTCGCCGACGTGGTCGAGTTCGTCGAGTCGGCGGGGCCCTCGTCGATTCAGCGCCTCGGCCGCCAGCGCATGGTGACCATCTACTGCAACGTCACCCCGGGCACCTCCGAGGCGGGCGTGATCGCGCAGTTTCAGTCGATCCGCGAGGGCCTCCACATGGACCCCGGCTTCGAAGCCGACCTCGCCGGTCGCTCGAAGGAGCTCGGGCGCGCGGGCCAGAGCTTCGCCATCGCGTTCATTCTCTCGCTGGTGTTCATGTACCTGGTGCTCGCGGCCCAGTTCGAAAGCTGGATCCACCCGATCACCATTCTCATCTCGCTGCCCCTCTCGGTGCCCTTCGCCATCTTCTCGCTGGTGGTGCTCCGCCAGTCGATGAACATCTTCTCCACCCTCGGCATTCTGGTGCTCTTCGGCATCGTGAAGAAGAACAGCATTCTGCAGGTCGATCACATGAGAGACCTACGCAGACGGGGCCTCGCGCGCGCCGACGCCGTCATCCTCGCGAACCGCCACCGTCTGCGCCCCATCCTCATGACCACGGTGGCCTTCGTGGCGGGCATGATCCCCCTGGCCGTCTCGACGGGCGCGGGCTCGGGCACCAACCGCGCGATGAGCTCGGTGGTCATCGGCGGGCAGACGCTGTCGCTCCTGCTCACGCTGCTCGCGACGCCCGTCGTGTACTCGCTCTTCGACGACGCGGCGCACTCGCCACGCATCGCGCGCATCTTCCGCGTGTTCACCTTCCCGCTGCGCGCCGTCGAGGGCCTCTTCCGCAGCAAAGAGGCGCCCGCCGACACCCACGCGGCGCTCCTCGTCGACGACGACGACCGCACGCGCGAGCACCGCATCCCCCCCGTTTGAGTCCCTCGTCTGCACCCCCGTGCAGACGCTCATTGACACAGAGTTTTCGCGCCCTTTAGGGTCTCCGACGGGTCCCATCGTCGGAGGTCACCGCGTGCTGCGTTCCCGTCTCGTGCTGTCGTTCGGCATCGCCCTCAGCGCCCTCGCGCTGGGGCGCGTCTCCCCCGCTCTCGATCTTCGCGGCACCCTCGCGGGCGCCGACACGCTCTCCCCCTCTCCCCGGCAAGATCCGCCGCGCTTTCGCCCCGCGTACTGGGAGGTCCCCAACGGCGTGGTGCCCCTCGCCACGCCACGCGCCAACGTCGAGTTCGACCTCGGTGTGATTCTCACGGGCCCCGGCATCGCCGAGAGCACGCAGCCCGTCGGCGTGCGCATCGAGGGCGGCCGCTGCCGCCCGGGCACCGTGGTGGTCACCCCGGGCACCACGCTCGACATCACCAACGCCGACCTCGTGGGCCACGACCTCTACGCAGTCGCGCGCGGCGGCGCCGAGCGCGTCGTGCCCGCCGAGGTGGTCTCGCCTCGCGCGCGCCGACAGATTCAGTTCGCCGCCGCGGGCGTGTACGAGCTGCGCGACGCGCGGCAGCCCTCGTTTCGCTGCTGGGTGGTCGCAGGCCCGGGCCAGGGGCGCGTGCTGCTCCCCAACCCCGCGGGGGCCTTCGCCGCCACGGGCCTCAGCGACGGCGATTACACCGTGAAGGTCTATTACGAAGGCGAGGTGCGCTCCACGCAGGTCGCCGAGATTCGCGGCCGCGAGGCGCAGGTGCAAATCATGCTCGGGGGCGCGCCCGCCGCCGGGGCCAACCGCCGCTAAAGGGGCGAACGGAAACCCGACGATGCTCTTCTCACGCTTCTGGATGCTCATTCTCGCCGCGGTCACGGGCCTCTCGATCGCCGCGATGACCCTCGCGCGGCGCACCTACGAGCACGACCGCGGCGCCGACGCGGCGGCCATGCTCACGAGCGACCGCAAGCTCCTCGACGAGTTTCTGCGCCGCGACGCGCGCTCGCGCCTCGACGACCTCGCCCCGGTGAGTTCGAACGCCGCGCTCGTGACCGCCCTCGAGGCCGCCACGCGCCGCGCCGACGACACCCCCGCGGTGATCGGCACCGCCATCACCCAGCGCCTCCGCGAGCTCAACCAGGGCCTCGGCCCCCTCCGCGGCGAGGTGCTGCTCGCCGTCGACCCGCGCGGCGTCGTCGTGGGCCGCACGGGCATCGGCGAGGGCGAGGTGGGCGCACACCTCGGCGGTCTCCCCCTCGTGGCGAGCGCCCTCGCGGGCAACGTGCGCGACGACCTGTGGGAGATCTCGGGGCAGGCCTACCGCATGGCCGCGCGCCCGGTGATCTCTCAGGGTCGCTACTACGTGGGCGCCATCGTGCACGGCATGGCCCTCAACGACGCCTACGCGAGCACCGTGGCGCAGCTCGCGCCGGGCGCGTCGGTGATCTTCTTCGGCCCCGACGGCATGTACGCGTCGTTTCACCCCGTGCCCGACCGCGGCGCGCGCCGCGCCCCGGCCCCCGGGGTGATGGTCGAGCACCTCCGCCGCGTGCGCGACCGCGAAGACTGGAAGTCGCGCGGCGCCACCGAGCCCTTCGCCGCGAGCGAGCGCGACGCCGACAGCGGCGTGGTGGTGTTCGCCAACCTCCCGGGCATGATCGGCGCGGCCGGCGGCGGCGTGGCGCTCGCGCGCGCCGTCCCGTCGATGCCCACCGATTTTCTCCTCAAGGCTTCAAAAGAAGACCTCGCGCGCGTGCCGGGCGGCGCCCTCGCGGGCCTCGCGCTCGCGCTCGCGGCGCTCGGGTGGTTCTTCGTCTACATCGAGTACGACGCCAAGAAGAAGCGCCTCGTGGCGGCCTTCAAGGGCCTCGCGCAGGAGGGCACCCACATCGACCCGCTCACCCTCGGGGGCTTCGCGCGCGACGTCGCCGTGGTGGCCAACGACGGCATCGACGAGGTGGTGAAGCGCGAGGTGCAACGCTCCGCCGGTCGCGGCGTGCGCAACGTCAACGAGCTCGAGTCGCTGCTCAGCGCCGCGCCGCCGGAGCCCAAGGTGTCCGCGCCGTCGTATCCGCCGATGCCCGCGCCGCCGGCGCCCGTAGCCGCGCCGCCGGCGCCGCGCCCCGCGCCGCCGCCGCCGCCCAACGTTCGCCGCGCGCAGCCCGCGCAGGTCGACGAAGACGAGCAGCCCACCATGGCGGGCTTCGGCCAGGTGTTCAACAAGCCCCCCTCGCAGCCCCCCGCGGCGCCGAGCCTCAGCGACGAGGAGGCGCAGCACTGGCGCGAGGTCTACGAGCAGTTTCTCGCGCGCAAGCGCGAGTGCAACGAGCCCATCGAGAGCCTCACGTTCGAGAAGTTTTCGAGCACCCTCCAGAAGCACAAAGACCAGCTCATCACGAAGACGGGGTGCCGCTCGGTGCGCTTCCAGGTCTATGTGAAAGAGGGCAAGGCGACCCTCAAGGCCACGCCCGTTCGGTGACCGCTACTCGCCGCGCTCGAGCGTGAGCGCGCCGTCGGCCTCGAAGGCCTCGCCGGGTCCGACCGGCGCCACCCTCCCCCCCGAAGCCATGATGCAGCTCGCGAGCGCAGGCGCCGTCGCGTCGCGCACGCGCACCGCGGTGATGCGCCCCGTCGCGTCGATGGAGAGCGCCACCGCGAGGCGCCGCGAGGCCGTCGTGGGGTCGCGGTAGAGCTGCCGCGTCCAGCACGAGCGAATGCTGTCGTTGCGGAGGAAGCGCTCGAGCGCCATGCGCCGTCGGTCTTCGAGGGCGACGCGCGGCGCGGGGGGCGGGGCGCGGCGCGCGAGGTCGGCGCGGGCGCGGCGCGCCGGGGGGCGCTCGGCGTGGGCGTGCGTGCTGGCGAGCGCGGTCGAGAGCAGCGCGCAGAGGGCGAGCGCGGCCCCGCGCGCCCGCGAGGGGGGCGTGTTCATCGGCGTGTCCGTTGGTGGGTGGGTGTGCCTGCGCGGCGCGGGAGGCGCCTGTGCGCGCGACGATCGACGCGGCGGAGCCCGCACGCGCGACCCTCGGTGCGCACTCCCTGTTGCGGCCGAGGTCGCGGCGCATTCAACGCGCGGCTGCGCCTTGACGGTGCGGCGCTCGATGCGCCACAACGCGAGGCCCCATTATGACCACCGAGACCCATCCGCATACGAGCGCAGGCATGAAGGTGCTGCTGCTCGAGAACATCCACTCGTCGGCGCACGAGCTCCTCGAAGAGAACGGCTTCGAAGTCGTGTCGCTCACGGGCGCGCTCTCCGAGGCCGAGCTCTGCGAGAGGGTGCGCGGCGTTCAGGTGCTCGGCATCCGCAGCAAGACGCTGGTGACACCGCGCGTGATCGAGGCGGGCAAGAGTCTCCTCAGCGTGGGGTGCTTCTGCATCGGCACGAACCAGGTCGACCTGCGCGCGGCCAGGCTCTCGGGCGTGCCGGTCTTCAACGCGCCGTTCAGCAACACGCGCAGCGTGGCCGAGATGATCCTCGCCGAGGTGGTGATGCTCGCGCGCCAGCTCGGCGACCGCGCCCGCGAGGTGCACGCGGGCCGCTGGCGCAAGGTGTCCGCGGGCTGCTTCGAAGTGCGCGGCAAGACGCTGGGCATCGTGGGCTACGGCCACATCGGCTCGCAGGTGGGCGTGCTCGCCGAGG
The DNA here is from genome assembly GCA_947494865.1 of Deltaproteobacteria bacterium. Taxonomy (GTDB): domain Bacteria; phylum Myxococcota_A; class Polyangia; order Polyangiales; genus CAISKJ01. The sequence continues at coordinate 1,581 of CANMAT010000042.1, read as the reverse complement.
CCTTCGGCATGCGCGTGATCTTCTACGACATCGCCACGCGGCTCCCGATGGGCAACAACCGCCCCTGCGGCTCGCTCGCGGAGCTCCTCGCGCACGCCGATTTCGTGACCCTGCACGTGCCCGCCACGCAGCAGACCCACCGCATGATCGGCGCCGAAGAGATCGCCCGCATGAAGAAGGGCTCGTACCTCCTCAACGCGAGCCGCGGCACCGTCGTGCAGATTCCCGCCCTCGCGGCGGCGCTCAAGGGCGGCCGCCTCGCGGGCGCCGCCGTCGACGTGTACCCCGAGGAGCCCGAGACCAACTCCGAAGGCTTCGAGAGCGAGCTGCGCGGCCTCTCGAACGTGGTGCTCACGCCTCACATCGGCGGGTCGACGGTCGAGGCGCAGGCCGCCATCGGCCGCGAGGTGGCCATCAGCCTGGTGAAGTACATCGACGCGGGCTCGACCGCGGGCTCGGTGAACTTCCCCGAGGTGGAGCCCGCGCTCATCCCCGGCACCCACCGCGTGCTCAACGCGCACCGCAACGTCCCCGGCGTGCTCCGCGACATCAACCGCATCGTGTCAGACATGGGCGCGAACATTCTGGGCCAGGTGCTCGCGACCGACTCCGACATCGGCTACCTCGTGATGGACATCGAGCGCGAGGTGAGCGAGGCGGTGAGCGTTGCGATGGCCGCGCTGCCCACCAACCTCCGCACGCGCGTGCTGTACTGACCTACGCGCGCTCGAAGATCGTCGCGATGCCCTGACCGACGCCGATGCAGAGCGAGGCCGCGCCGCGGCGCAGCCCCTCGCGCCTCATGCGGTGCACGAGCGTCGCGGCGATGCGCGCCCCCGAGCTGCCGATGGGGTGGCCGAGCGCGATGGCGCCGCCGTCGGGGTTGACGCGCGCGGGGTCGAGGCCGAGCTCTTGAATGCACGCGAGGCTCTGCGCGGCGAAGGCCTCGTTGAGCTCGACGGTGTCGAGGTCGCCCGCGGTGAGCCGCGCGCGCTCGAGGGCGCGACGCATCGCGGGGATGGGGCCGAGGCCCATGAGCCCGGGCTCGACGCCCGCCACGGCGCTCGACACCACGCGCGCGAGGGGGCTCAGCCCGAGGCGCTTGACGATCGCCTCGCTCACGACGAGAAGGGCCGCGGCGCCGTCGTTGATGGGCGACGCGTTGCCTGCCGTGACGCTGCCGCCCTTGCGAAACACCGCGGGGAGCTTCGCGAGCGCCTCGAGCGTCACGTCGCCGCGCACCGACTCGTCGCGGGAGAACACCACGGGCGCACCTTTGCGCTGCGGAATCTCGATGGGCGCGAGCTCGGCGTCGAAGGCGCGTCGCTCCCACGCGGCGGCGGCGCGACGCTGGCTCTCCTGCGCGAAGCGGTCTTGCGCGTCGCGGGTGAGGTCGTACTTCGCGGCCACGTTCTCGGCCGTCTCGCCCATGGACTCGAGGGCGAAGCGCTTCTCCATTTCGGGGTTCTTGAAGCGCCAACCGAGGGAGGTGTCGAACATGGCGGGGGGCGTGCGGTCGAAGCCCTCTTCGGCCTTGGCCATCACGAAGGGGGCGCGGGTCATGTTCTCGACGCCGCCGGC
>CANMAT010000041.1 GCA_947494865.1 Deltaproteobacteria bacterium | reverse complement strand
TCAGTTCACGATCGGTGGCCTGACGGGGCTCTTCCTCGGCACGCTCGCGACTGACATTCACCTTCACGACACCTACTTCGTCGTGGCCCACTTTCACTACGTGATGATGGGCAGCACGGTGATGGCCTTCCTCGGCGGACTTCTGTACTGGTGGCCCAAGATCGCGGGCAAGATGTACGATGAGACCCTCGCGAAGGTCTCGTTCGCCTTTGTCTTCGTTGGCTTCAATGCGACCTTCCTCGTCCAGTTCATCATGGGGTCGCGCGGGATGCCCCGTCGTTACTACGACTACCTCCCCGAGTTTCGCCCGTACCACGCCTTCTCGACGGTGGGCTCGTGGATCCTCGGCGTAGGCTTTATCGTGTACGCCTACGTGCTCATCAAGTCGCTTCGCTCGGGCCCGAAGGCTCCCCCCAACCCCTGGGGCTCCGCGGGCTTCGAGTGGGCGAGCGAGTCGCCCCCCGTGCTCGCCAACTTCCGCGAGGTTCCCACCATCACCCGCGGCCCGTACGACTATCATCTCACCACCGACGAGGAGCTGTTCGACGGCTTCCCCGAGGACGCGCCCAAGAAGGCGTGATCGACACTCTCCCAGGTCACCCCTCCGCAACGCTGGAAACACGCTCATGAGCACGGCCTCCTCCACCGAACACGCTGCCGCCTCCCACGGGCACGAACACCCGAAGTGGCTGGCGCACCATTTCGACTCGCCCGCCCAGCAGTTCGACACGGCGAAGCTCGGCATGTGGATCTTCATCTGCACCGAGATCCTCATGTTCGGCGGGCTCTTCGTCGCCTATGCGATCTTCCGCGGCCAGGAGCCGCAGATGTTCCATCAGGCGCACGAACACCTGAACTGGCGCCTCGGGGCGGTGAACACGATCGTACTGCTGTTCAGCAGCCTCACGGCGGCCCTCTCCGTGCGCCAGTCGCAGGTGGGTGACCGCAAGGGCACCTCTCGCTACCTGGTGCTTACGCTGCTCTGCGCCTTCGGCTTTCTCTGCATCAAGTACCTCGAGTACACGGCCAAGCTCGACCACGGGCTCCTCCCTGGCCGTTGCTTCGGTCACCCCTGGTTCGGCGACCACTGCGTCGGTGGCGGAGCCGCTGTGCTCCCCGCGGCGGTGCACGGGCTCTCGACCCGCGCTCACATGTTCTTTGCCATCTACTTCATGATGACCGGCCTCCACGGCGTTCACGTGCTCGTGGGCATCGGCGTGCTGAGCTGGGTCCTCATGCGCAACATGCGTGGCGACTTCAGCAAGGGGTACTTCACCGCGGTCGAGATCGGCGCGCTCTACTGGCACCTCGTCGACCTCGTCTGGATCTATCTCTTTCCCCTGCTCTACCTGGTGGGCTGAGATGAGCACTCACACAAACGAACCGCACGATCAGGCGCACGGCCAAGACCACGAGGAGTGGGACATCCACGCGCACATCTCCGACACGAAGTTCCTCGTCGGCATCTTCTCGGCGCTGATCGTCCTCACGATCATCACGGTGGCGGTGTCGCGCGTCGACCTGGGCTCTGCCAACACCTTCGTCGCCATGCTCGTGGCGACGGTGAAGGCCGGCCTCGTCGCGACGTTCTTTATGCACCTGCGCCACGAGAAGCCGTTCAACACGGTGATCTTTATTTCGGCGTTCGTCTTCCTCGGCGTATTCATCTTCTTCACCCTCGATGATCTTTCGATGCGCGGCCGCATTGATCCCTCGAACGGGGTTACGGTGTATGCTCGCAACGGTGAAGCAGCTCCGGGTGGGTTCACGCCGATCGTGACGCCTGAGCACGGCGCCACCGGTGCGCACGGCGCTGCCGCAGCGGATCATGCCGCACCCGCCGCCGGGCACGACGCGCCCGCCGCGCCCGCGCACCACTGAGTCGCGATTCTCGCGCTCGGACCTAGCGGTACCTCCTCTCTCGTCCCATCGTCACGCACATGAAACTCACACGCGCGCTGCTCACCGCGTTTACACTGTTGGTGAGCGCCGGGTGCAGGCGTAAGCATGTGTCTGTTGCCACCGTTCAAGAGCTTCCGTATCCGTCGTGCTCCGATGGCGGCACGGCTGAGGGCGAGGCTCTTGCTGCGGGCTCCCTCCGCGCAGGGCCCACTGCGAACGAGCCCTCGGTGGTTGAGCGCTTCGAGCTGCGCCGACGCGATTGCCTCTTCGTTCTCACGGCGCGGCAAGAGTGGCTGCGGCAGTCGTCCGACGTCGAGGTGGTCTACGACCGCGAGATGCTCCCCCTGCGCGCCTGGAAGCGCATGACCATTCCCGGGGTGTCACGCTCCGACGGCAACGCAGACATTCGACGGTATGAGCTGCGCGGCCCCGAGGTGACCATCACCCGCCGCGTATCGGGTGGGCCGCGCACCTATGAGATTCTTCGAGGCGAGAGGCCGTCCGTCGTGATCGGTCCTGGGCGCGGTACCCTCACGCCGTGGATTCGTCGCGCGCATCTGCAGCCCGGCGGGGCCGTGCGCGAGCACGTGCTCGACATGCGCGAGCTGCTCGAGACGCTGCGACCGGTGACCCTGCGTCGCGACCCCGATCTGTATGTGCCCGCCCTCGGTCGCACGGTGCGTGTTTACACGGTGTATGGGCGCGAGAGCGTCTTCGCCGACGAGACTGACGCGGTGATCGGCGACCTCGCGGGGATGCTCCCCGCCGATCGCGTCTCGACGCCCGCGCCGCTGCCGATGCCGCGCTACGGCGAGCCCGACCCGGTGCACACGCCGTAGCAGTCACATCGCGTTGAGCAGGTTGACCATCGGGAGCACGGTGCCGTCGTCCTGGTGAAAGCTCGGCAGGTGCAGGTCGCGCGTGCCCGCGCTGCCCTCCAGGGGAGGCATCGAGAGGCCCCTTGCATAGTGGCGAATCACCTCTGCCAGCGACGGGAACGTGCCGCCGTGACCCCACGGGCCGGTGCGCGCGACGCCGCGCAGCGAGGGGGTATGAAACTGCCCGAGCTGCGAGGGATCGCTCACGATGCGCGTGAGGTGAGCGCCGACGGTGCGATCGTCGCTGTAGGCGCCGTCGCTGCGAAACGGCGACGCCATGAGGGCGGCGATCGCGTCGATGCGGCCGCGGTCAGGCATGCCGTCGGTGCGCCCCGTGGCGAAGCCAATGTTGTGAAAGGCGCCGTCGCTGAGGAGCGGCCCGTGGTGGCACTGCACGCAGCCGCCTACAAAGAAGTGCTTGAGCCCGTCGCGCTGTGAAACGGTGAGCGCGGTCATCGCGCCCGCGGCGTAGCGGTCGAGCGCCGAGGGGGCGTACGAGAGCGTGCGCTCGAAGGCCGCCATCGATTTCCCCATGTTGACGAACACGCGGTTCACGGCGTCGCGGTCGTCGGAGGTCATCGTCTCCCAGCGGGGGTCGCCAGGCATGCCCGCCGCGGGGAAGCGTGTGGCGTCGCCGAGCGGCGGGAGCGGGCCGAAGAGCTCGGTGTACGCGGCGGCGTAGCGGTCGGCGATACGGTGCGCGACGGCGAGGCGCGTCGAGGCCATCTCGGCGGGGTTCTCGACGGGGCCGAGGGCCTGCGCCCAGAGGGTGTCGGCGCGGCCGTCCCAGAAGCTCCAGCGCGCGTGGGGGGCGAAGAGCACCGTTGGTGTATTGCGATCACCGGGGCGGACGCCCACGCCTTGCGGCCTCGCGTCGGTGAAGAGCGTGGCCGCTGCGTGACAGGTGGCGCACGAGACCGTGCTCGATGACGACAGCCCCGCGTCGTTGAAGAGGGACTCGCCGAGGCGCGCGGCGCGCGTGTCGTCGGCGACGCGGTTGGTCGGGTCAGCGGGCACCGCGGGGAGCGGCGCCATCGCCTGGATCATCTCCCACTCGTCGCGCGTGAAGCGACCGTCGACGAGGGGCTCCGCGGGCGGTGTGCGAGGGCGCGGGAGTCCGTCGATCGAAGCGAGCGCAGCGGTGATGGCGGCCTCGAGCTCGGCGCTCGACGGGCGCGTGAGAACGCGCGCGACCCGCATGCTGCGCGTGTCGACGAAGACGTAGAGCGGCAGCTCGCCGACGCTCAAATAAAGAGGGTTGAAGCGGTACTGCGGGTCGATCGCGAGCGCAGTGGGGGCGGCGTCGTAGCGGGCGCGCCAGGCGGTGAGGTCGTCGCGCGTGGCGGGCAGGTTGTCGGGGCCGAGGGCGAGCAGGTCGAGGAGCGCGACGCGGTCGGCCTGCGGGTGCGCGAGGAGGCGCTGCGTGTGAGCGGCCGCGTGCTGCGAGGGCCCCGACCACGATGTGAGCGTGCGGATCAGGAGGACCTGCGGCGCCGTCGCGCAGGGCGCGTAGAAATCGTGGAGGGCGGCGACCCCAGCGGCGGTGTCGAAGCGAAGGTCGGGCAGGGGGCGGAGCTCGTCGATGCGTGCGGGCGCGTCGGGGTAGGGGAGCGCCACACCGTTCACGCAGCGCGAGGCCACGTCGCTCATGGGGCGGGCGTCGGTGACGTCGGAGGGCGCGACGTCGGGGCTCACGGCGTCGTGGACGTGCGCCGAGACGTCGACCACGTCGGCGGGCGGCGGCGGTTGCGTCGACGAGCCGCAGCCCGCGAGGGCGAGCGCGGCGACGAGCGAGTGAGGGCGCTTCACGGCCGGGACTCTAGCGCGGCGTGACGGGTGTGTGGGGGTAGGAGGGATCGCCCTTGGCCGACGCTTCGATGGCCTCCATCACCGCGAGCACGGTGGCCTCGGCCCACGGGCGCCCCACGACCTGAACGCCTACGGGCAGGCCCTCGCTCTGCGCGTCGACCTTCGCCGCGTGGCGCTCGACGAGGTCGCGCGAGGGCTTGCGCACGGTCTCGTCGGCGCGCACCCGGGTGACGGGCACCACGCCGCCGGGAAACTGATGAATGTTCCAGAAGATGGCCGACGACGAGGCGAGGGTGAAGTTCTTCGACATGCCGTGGGGCAGGGCGGGCGTCGCATAGGCGGGACACAGGATCACGTCGATGCCGCTCGCGTCGAGCGTGTCGAGGAGCGCCGCGCGCGCCCCGCGGATGCGATCGGTGAGGCGCCACAGGTCGGCCACCGACTTCTCTCCGAGCGCGCGCAGCACCGACGCGCTGCGGCCCTGGCCCGCGAGCTCGGCGACGCTGGCCAGCGCGCGGCGCGCGCCGTCGGGGAGCTGCGCGAGCTTCCACAGGGGCACGAGCACCGGCTCGAGGTCGCGCGGGTCGCCCACGGCCGCCTGGAGGGTCTTCGCACCGTCGGCGCTGAGGGCGGCGAGGTAGTCACCAATCACGCGGGCGACGTCGGGCGGGGTGAACGGCGTCACGCGGCAGCCGCGGTCTTCGAGAGCGTCGCGGGCGCGGTCGACGGCGCGCACGATCGCGCGCGAGGCCGACAGCAGCCCGTCGTCGGTGTAGAAGCCCACGCGGAGCTTCGAGAGGTCGACGGCGCCGGGGTCTTCCCACGCGATGGGGGGCACGCGCGCGTCGAGCGCCGTCATGCGGGCGGGGTCGAGCGCGCGGAGGAACATCACCAGGTCGGCCGTGGTGCGCGCCATGGGGCCGCCCATGCTGCGCACGACCTCCTGCCCCGCGAGGGCCGAGCGCTGGCCGCGCGACGGCAGTCGATCGAGCGTGGGCTTGAGCCCCGCGATGCCCGAGAAGTGCGCGGGCGATCGGATGCTGCCGCCGATGTCGGTGCCGACCCCGAGGGGAGACATGCCCGCCGCGATGGCCGCCGCCTCGCCGCCCGACGAGCCGCCGGGGGTGTGCGCGAGGCTGAACGGGTTGGCCGTCTGCCCGTACACGGGGTTGCGGCTCTCGGAGAAGAGCATCGTCTGCGAGAGGTTGGTGCGCCCGAGGATCACCGCGCCCATCTCGCGCAGCGCGGTCACCATGGCCGCGTCGCGCGCGGCAACGCGGCCCTTCCATGAGGGGATGCCCAGCGTGGTGACGAGGCCCTCGTGGTCGAAGCACTCCTTCACGCTCACCGGGAGGCCATGCAGCGGGCCGCGCGCGCGGCCCTTCGCGCGCTCGGCGTCCATGCGCTCGGCGTCGGCGCGGGCGCGCTCGCGGAACACCTCGGTGAACGCGTTGACCGCGCCGTCGACGGACGCGATGCGGTCGAGGTGCGCGTCGACGACCTCGCGCGACGAGACCTCGCCGCGCGCCATCAGCGCCGAGAGCTGCGTGGCCGTGTGCTGCCAGAGGAGCGTGGTCATGGTTCGGGCTACTCCTGCGAGGGGTGCGTGAGGCCGCGCGCGTCGAGCACGAGGCGCGTGCGAAGGTCGTGGAGGTGCTTCTCGAGCCCGACGGGGTACTGGTGCGGGTTGTCGAAGCGACGGATGCCCGGGTGCAGCGCGGCCACCTGCGCCGCCGTGCGCGCGCGCGACGCGTGGAGCGTGGGCAGCGGACCCACGAGCTCGCCCTTGCGAAACACGGGCACGAGGAGGTCTTCGTGCGGCGCGTCGGCGGCGAAGGTGCGCTGCCGCGTCGGGTCGAGCGGGTCGATGAGCGTGTGCGTGGTGACCGCCCCCGCGGCGTCGTAGATCATGTCGGCCACGAACATGCCCTCGTGCGTGTAGCGCCGCACCTGCTGCACGCCCGGCGTCGAGATCTTGGCCGCCTGCTCGGAGAGCTTGATGCGGTACTGCCACGGACCGCCCGGGTCGCGCACGGCCGCGAGCTTGTACACCCCGCCGAGCGCGGGCTGGTCGTACGCGGTCACGAGCCGGGTGCCCACGCCCCACACGTTGATGGTCGCGCCCTGGAGCTTGAGGCTCGTAATGAGCCGCTCGTCGAGGTCGTTGCTGGCCACGATGGCGGCCTCGGGGAAGCCCCCCGCGTCGAGGATCTTGCGCGCCTCGATGGACAGGTACGCGAGGTCGCCGGAGTCGAGGCGAATGCCCGCGAGCTCGTGGCCCATCGCGCGCAGCTCGTTGCCCACCGTGACCGCGTTGCGCACGCCCTGGAGCGTGTCGAACGTGTCGACGAGGAACACGCAGTTGTTGGGCATCGCGCTGGCGTACGCGCGAAACGACGCGAGCTCGTCGCCGAACGACATCACCCACGAGTGCGCGTGCGTGCCCTTCACGGGGATGCCGAAGAGGCGGCCCGCGAGCACGTTCGACGTGGCCGAGCAGCCGCCCACGTAGGCCGCGCGGCTCGCCGTGAGCCCGCCGTCGATGCCCTGGGCGCGGCGCAGCCCGAACTCGAGCACCGCGTCGCCCTGCGCGGCGGCGCACACGCGCGCGGCCTTGGTGGCGACGAGCGTCTGGAAATTGATGAGGTCGAGGAGCGCCGTCTCGACGAGCTGGCACTGGATGAGCGGGCCCTGCACTCTCACGAGGGGCTCCTGCGCGAACACCGCGGTGCCCTCGGGCACGGCGTCGATGTCGCATTCGAAGCGCATCGCGCGGAGGTACGCGAGAAAGCCCTCTTCGAAGAGGGCAGCGCCGTCGTTGCCCGTGAGGGTGGCGAGGTACGCGGTGTCGTCTTCGGTGAAGCGCAGCGACGAGAGCCAGTCGACAGCCGCGCCGAGGCCGCACGCGATGGCGTACCCGCCGCCGAAGGGCTGCTTACGAAAGTGCAGGTGAAACACCGCCTCGCGCGTGTGCGCCCCCGTCTTCCAGTACCCGTAGGCCATGGTGAGCTGGTAGAGGTCGGTGAGGAGCGAGAGGGGCTCACGGTAGAAGGGCACGGTGCTGTGCATGGCGCTCCCACGGGTATACAAGCCCCCGTGGGCCGTGTGAAAGCGCGAAGCACTCACGGCTCGAGCGCCGTGAGGCACACCGCGTCGCGGGTGACCGGTCCGAGGCCGTAGCCCCGCGCGTAGAGGGCCAGCAGCGGCTCGAAGGGAGACGCGATGCGCGCGACGGGCGTCGCGACGATCTCCCTGCGGCGACCGGGCACGAGCGGCCCGAGGAGCGTAAGGTGCAGGTGCTCGCGCGCGGCGAGCTCCCACAGGCGGAGGGTGCGCGCGAGGTCGTGCGAGAGCTCGGCGACCTCATGCTCGAAGGGTGCTTCGAAGAGGGCCCGCCAGCGTTCGCTGCGCTCGCTCGTGAGGCGCTGCCTTGCGGCGCGGCGGGCCTGCGAGCGGTCGCTGCGGTGGTGGCGCGCGTAGGGCACCTTCGCCCACGACGCGCACGCGTTGTAGAGGGCGCGGTTGAGCCCCTTGAAGCCCGACGCGTCGAGGGAGAGGGGCACCACCGCGTCGCCCGACGCCCACACGACGCGCCGCGGAGCGAAGGCCGTCCACGGGGCGAGGCGGGCGAGCGTCTCACGGGCGAGCTCCTCGGCGGCGAGCACGCCGGGCGCGTCGCTCGCGTAGGCCACGCACGCGGCCGTGGTGGGGGGCGTCTCGCTCGGCCGCGAGAGGTCGAGCGGCGCGTCGGGCGCGCACCCGACGAAGGCCCGCGTCGACGACCCCACCCAGTCGAATGGAACGATCGCCCGCGCCGCCATGCGCTCCCACGCGTCGGCCGGCGAGTCGGCGTCGCGCGCCACCGCGGAGGCCTCGGCGAAGCGCTCGCGCCGCGGACGAAACCACACGCCGCGCAGCCCTTCGGCGCGGCGGAGAGAGGCACCGGAGCACGTCATACGCGATACCCGATCGGGCGCGTTCGCTGCCTCGCAGCGGCGACGCCCTCGTTCGAAGTCACAGACCCACAGACGCTCGCAGGATGCGGCGGCGCCTCGCGCCACGCGGTGGCGATGCGAGGCTCCGCGCGCATGACGACCTCGGACCATCGGCGATGGCCCGCGTGTCGCGGTGCGCTACGTGTGGGTGCGAACGAGCATGGCGGGCGACGTGATCTCTCGTAGGCGTGCGAACGGGGCGAAGACCCTAACACCGCGCGCGGGTGGGTGTCACCCGACCTGCGGGGGTGTGGCGTGATTGCACAGATGCTGCTAGACGACCGAGCCCTGCGGCGCCAATCGAGGCGAAGGGGCGTGCGGAGTGTGTTTATGCGTCGGGTCGCAATGGGAGTGGTCGCGGGCCTCTCGATGGCCTGCACCGCGTCGGGCAACCTCGGGGCGATCGCCGAAGACGACGACGCGGCGGCGCCACGCGACGTCTCGACCGACCGCGACGCGAGCGCTCGGGCAGATGCGAGCGCGCTCCCCGATGCGCGCGCACCCAGCGACGTGACGGCGCCGCGTGATGCGAGCGCACCCATCGACGCGACGGCGCCGCGTGATGTGACCGCCCCGCGCGATGTGACCGCGCCCCCCGACGTGGCGGCGCCGCGCGACGCGGCAGCGCCCGACGCGTCGCCGGTCGACGCGGGCGTAACGGGGGTGATGGTGGCGCCCGCGCTCGGCGCGCTCACGGCGCGGCAGGTGCCGACCCTCGCGCCGACGCCCGGGCTCGCGGCGTTTCCGGGCGCCGAGGGCTTCGGCGCGCAGGCGACGGGCGGCCGCGGGGGCAGGGTGATCTACGTGACCTCCCTCGCCGCGACGGGCCCCGGCACGCTCGCGGCCGCGCTCGCCGCGACGGGGCCCCGCTACGTGCTCTTCAAGGTGAGCGGCTTCATCAACGCCACCGTGCAGATCACCCAGGGCGACGTGACCCTCGCGGGGCAGAGCTCGCCCGGCGGCGTCACGGTGCGCGGCATTCACTCCGACGAGACGACCTGGTGCGACAGCACGTGCGGCGCGGGCGTGCGCGGCGTCGACAACTTCGTCGTGCGGCACCTGCGCACGCGGCCGGGGCCCATCGTGGGCACCGCCGACGCGCTCATCGACGGCGACGCCCTGCGTCTGCGCCACTCGCGCCGCGTGATGATCGACCACGTGTCGTGCGAGAACGCCGTCGACGAGGCCGTCGAGATCTCGTACTCGAACAACGTCACCCTGCAAGATTGCATCATCGCCGAGACGGTGGGGGGCCACGCCAACCTCGGCGGCATGCTCATCAACTACTCGAACCCCGCCGCGGGCTACGAGCTCGACGCCCTCGCGATCGTGCGCACCACGTGGGTGCGCATTCAGGGGCGATACCCCGAGATGTCGCGGCAGAGCGCGTCGGCCGCGGGCTCGACCGCGCGCTTCGAACTCGCCAACAACCTCTTGTGGGACCAGCGCTACTACATCGACTCGGCGCACTCGACGGGTACCAGCGCGCTCGACGGCGGGCCTGTTTATTACAACATGAACTGGGTGGGCAACGTCGGCGTCACGCGCCCCGGGTACCCCTACGGGATGATGTTCTTCCCCAACCCGTCGGGGCGCTCGCGCGTGTACTTCAGCGACAACCACCTCAGCGCCGCGCCGTCGCGCGTCGACTGGGCGCTCGTGTACTGCTGCAACGACTTCCCCGCGAGCCCGCCCATCACCACGGCGCCCGCGTGGGCGGTGGCGCAGCGGCACAGCTTTCCGCGCGTCACGTACATTCCGAGCGCCGACGTGCGACCGTACATCGTGGCGCACGCGGGGGCCTTTCCGCGCGACCCGATGGACCGTCGCCTCATCGGCTACGTGGCCTCGGGCATGATTCCCACGAGCGCGTCGAACACCAACCTCGCCAACGACGCGCGGCTCAACGACTGGGGCGCGACCCCTCCCGCGGCGCCCGTCGACACCGACAGCGACGGCATGCCCGACGCGTGGGAGCGCGCCCACGGCCTCGACCCCGCAGTGCAAGACCACAACGGCCTCGGCGTAGGCATGGCCACCCCCGCCCTCGCCGGGTACACCAACCTCGAGGTGTACCTCGCCGAGCTCGCCGAGCAGCGGCTCACCGAGGGGCGCTGGGGCGCCTGACCGTGGCTCGCGCCGCTGGCCACGCGACGCGCCAGTGGTGCACCTGTTCGCCATCACGAAACACCTCACAATCAAGCACGTCGGTGCGGCACACGGCGTGCGATGGGCCGTCGCCATGAACACGCACGACACCCGTCGCTGGACGCTCTCCCTCCTCACCGCGGGCATCTTCGCGGCCTTTACGTCGCGCAGCGAGGCCAATGACCCTACGCCCGTCGACGTCGAGGCGAGCGCGTGGGGCGGCACCACGAGCGGGCACCTCCCGGCTCGCGGAGGCTGCGCCTTCGCCCCCACCGTGGGCACGACGCTGGGCGGCGCAGGAGGCCGCGTGCGGGTGCGCCCCGGCGCCTCGCGGGCGGAGCCCGACCGCGGCTGGCAGATGAGCGCGCAGGGCGCCGTGGAGTACCAGTCGAACACCACGCTCGCCGAGGGGAGCGACCGCCAGACGGCCGTGCCCGACAACCAGCCCATGGCGGGCGGCGCCGTCGAGGTGGGCTACGACTGGCGCTACTTCGGCGCCCACGGTGGGGTTCTCGTTCGGCAGACCTACGGCGCGCCGTCGATCCCCATCAACGACATGGGCGGCGACGTGCGGCTCGATCAGGCCACGTACCCCAGCACGGCGGTGTCTGCGTTTCCGCAGGTGACGCTGCGCGGCGGCCCCACCGACGGCTTTCACGGCGAACTCGGCATCGGCGCGTACACCCCCGCGATGGTGATGCGCCCTGGCCTCCACGCGGGCCTCGGGTACAGCACGCGCGCGGGCTACGACGTGATGGGCCGCTGCGGCGTGCAGTCGACCACGCGCGACACCGGGGCGCTGCGCTGCGACGTCTCGGGGGCGGTTCCGCTCAACGAGCAGGTGAGCCTCGGGGTGGGCGGCGCCGTGGTCGACAGCGAGACGCGGGTCGACTTCGACGCGCGCGCCTCGGTGATCGTGCGCTTCGGGAGGTAGTCCGAGGGAGTGCAAGCGCCGTGTACCCCGTCTCCGGAGGCTCCCCGGAGGGGGGGCAGGCGCCGTGGAGCGCCTCGCGGGAGGCGCCCGTACGGGAGGTCAGCGGGAGTGATCCGCGCGCGGGAGGCTCAGCGGATGGCGGGGGTGCAGGTGCCGGCGCGGGTCGAGTCGAAGGCGCCGGTGAGCACCGTCATCTGACCCGACGAGGGGCACACGGCGGTGGTGACGGGGCAGGTGCCGCAGTCGTCGTCGGAGTCGATGATGGCGCTCGTTGCGGAGCAGGCCGTCGAGCCGGCGCAGACGCGGATCACCGGGTCGCCCGTGCACGCGCCCAGCGTCGCGGTGCACGGCGCGGTGGTGCTCGCGGTGCTGTTGCAGCCCACCGTGTACGAGCGGCCCGGCGTGCACGAGAAGGTGCCGCCGCGGCGCCAGTTGCACTCGCGATCGACGCCGCCCCACGTCGCGGTGGTGCAGGCCGCGGTGGGGTCGCCGGTGGGAACGGGCACGTCGGGCACGCTCGCGTCGACGGGGCCGACGCCGAGGCACGACAGCACGGCGTTTTGCTGCGAGGTGCACGCGGTGAAGTTGGCCGTGGTACCCGAGCACGAGACCGGCGAGTCGCCCGCGCACGCGAAGAACGCGTTGACCGCCCCGGTGCAGGCCGGGGGCACCGACG
>CANMAT010000040.1 GCA_947494865.1 Deltaproteobacteria bacterium | reverse complement strand
GGCCTTCGCCTGCACGAGAAATTGGGTAACGATGCGCCTACCAGACGCGGGCGACGCCGAGCGCGAGCTGCAGCATCCCCGTGCCCACGCGGTCGTCGCCCTGGCTCTCGCCGTTGAAGCGCGTGGGGCTCCAGCTCACCATCACCTCGGGGATGATCTCCCAATGGGTCGACACGCGGCCCACGAAGCCCAGCGAGAGGTCGACGTGGCCCACGTGCACGCGCTCCTGACCGCGCGCGCCGAAGAGCTGATAGCCCCCGCGCACCGTGCCCACGAGCTGGTGGCGCCCGAGGTTCCACCCCAGCATGAGCGCCGTGAGCACGTCGAGCGCGTGCCACGGGGCTCCCCCGTACCGCGCGACGTGCCACCCCACGCTCTGGGCCACCGCCACGTCGAGGCCGTCGGGCCTCCGACGGAGCTGCACCTTCACGTCGCCCGTGAGTGACATCCCGTCGAGCCAGGGGAGCCACCCGCCGGTGAAGCGCCCGCCCACCTCGACGCGCGGGTGCACGCCGTGTTGCACCCCGACGCCCACGAGCGCCCACGGCAGCGTGATGGGGCCCGCGAGCTGCGCGGTGAGGGCGCTCGCCTCGACCCATCCGCCCACGCGCGTCTGCCCGACGGGGAGCGTCGTCGCGCGACCGAGGCCCGCGCCGGAGAAGCACCCCGCCGCGAGCATCACAAGCGCCACTGCGAGCGCGCGCGTCACGGCGCCTCCCGTGCGAAGGCCACGAAGGCCGCGCACATGTCCTGGTTGTTGCCGCCCCAGGCGATGTCTCTCGGCGTGGCGCCGCGCACGGGCTGGTTGGCCGCCGTGTTGTCGAAGTGGCACTCGATGTAGAGCTCGTCGTCGGGCTCGAGCACCTTGGGCGTCGCGAACCAGTAGGGCTGCTCCCACCCGAAGCGCCACCGCGGGATCTCGAGGAGACACTCGCGGCGCCCATCGGCGCGCACGATCATCACGCGCTGGCGCGTCGCGAACTCGTGCATGTGGGCCGTGACGTTCCAGAGCCACACGCGCTGGCCGCCGGTGCTCACCGTGGGGCGAAACTGATAGAAGAACGTCGCGTCGGCCTCGCCCGCGGGCACGCGCATCGCGTCGGCGACGAGCCACGCGGGGTTCACCAGCGACACGGATTCGAAGCCGCGCGCGGCGCTGTCGACCTTGAAGCGCACCTCGGTGCGGTCGAACATCGCCCCGTGGTGGGCCGTGCTGTAGTGAATGTTCAGCAAGATGCGCGCGCCGGGCTCGATGCGGTGCCCGAGCCCGCTCGGAAAGTCGCCGCCGAGGAGGCTCCCACCGAGCAGCGTCACGTTGCGCACGCCGCCGAAGCCGCCGTTGCACGAGAAGCCCGGGAGCGGGTCTTCGCGGTCGCGCTGCTCTGCGACGGCAGCGTCGTCGCCGGTGAGCGCGCCCACCACGAGGTGGTGTACCACCTCGCGCGCGCCGGGCGCCACGTCGAGGCCCGTGATGTACCCGCCGCGGTCGAGGGGCCACTGCATCACGAAGCATCGGTTGTCGTCGGTGGAGCCGGGCGGCGGCGCGGGGAGGTACTCCTCGGGCATGCGGAGCGACACGTCGGTGCGTGAGAGCCCTCCCGCACGAGGCGTCGAGGCGTCGGGCGCGTCGCGCGGGTCGCCCTCGGGGGTGCCCTGCGCGAGCCAGTCGAGGAGCGTCGCGCGCTCGGCGGGCGCGAGCCCGATACCGAGCTGGTAGGGCGTGCAGCACGGCGCGGCGAGGTACGGCGGCATGGTGCCGTCTTCGATCGAGCGGCGCACTTCGCCGATGCGCGACGCGAAGTCAGACGGGCGCGCGAGGGTGAAGGGCGCGATGCCTTGGGCGCCGTGACAGCGCCCGCAGCGGGCGTCGACGATGGGCTTCGCGTCGCGCCACCAGGTGCGCGCCACGCCGGCGTCGGGCGCGGCGGGCGGGCGCGCGAGGCTGCACCAGGGCGTCTCGTCGGGAGAGCCCTTGCAGCGTGGGAGTGCGATCGCGACGAGGAGTGCGAGGGGCCAGGTGCGCATGGGAAGTTGGGGGCGAGGGAGGCGGCGCCCCCGCAGACGCGATCATACGCCGCGCAGCACAGCGGATCGCGCGAGGAACCGCATGGCGGCACAGCGTCGAGATCATGGGCACATACCCGTTGCCGAAGTGGGTCGCTGCTCAGCGGGCGCCCTCGGGCAGCGCGAACACCTCGACGCCGCCGTCGCGCAGGGCCACCGCGGCGTAGCGCCCGTCGCGCGACAGCCTCGCGAACGCGAGCCCCCGCGCAACGGGAAGCACCGCGCGCTCGCGCCCGTCGTCGACGCCCACGGCGACGAGCGCGCCGTCGCTGCGCTCGACGAGGCCTACGGGGCCGCGCGCCGCGACGATGCGCCGGTAGGTGCCCCCCGCGGCGAGCACGACGAACGACGCCTCGTCGCGCAGGTCGGCGCGCACGAGGTCGCCGTCGACGAGCGCGAGGGCGGCGTAGGGGTCGTCGTCGATGGGCACGAGCGAGTCCCACCGCGCGGGGTCGCGCCGCGACTCGGAGACGGCGCGGCCCGCGAGGTCGCACCATCGCACCGCGAGCGCGGTGGACTTGCCGAATCCATCGACATAGCCGCTCACCACGTAGCGAACGCGCGCGTCGCCGTCGAAGGCCACGTGGCGCAGGCCGAAGCCCTCGCCCGCGAGCATGAGCGGCCGCGGGGCCGGCGCGTCGTCGCGGATCAGCGCGAGGCGCCCCGCGCAGTTGGTGAGCAGGCCGCGATCGTCGGGCGCCACGAGCAGCCAGCGCGTCGTGGGATAGCTCTGATCGACGTGCGCCGTGCGCCGCACCTCGGCCCCCGACGAGAGATCCCACGCGAGCACCGCGGTGGAGCCCGCGGCGTGGAGCAGGCGCCCGTCGCGGCTGAACGCAACGAGGGAGATGCCCTTCGAAGGGTCTTCGAGCTCCCAGGCGAGCGACGGGTCGGACACGTTCCACACGCGCGCGACGCCGTTCGAAGAGAGGGTGGCGAGTTGGGCGACGTCGTGCGACCACGCCATCGCGACCACGGGCGCGTCGTGGCCGTCGTGCAGGCGCAGCGCGCGGCCGTCGCGCACGCGCACGGCCTCGAGGAGGGGGGCCGCGAAGCGCGCCATCCAATCTCCGTCGGGCGTGAGCGGGCCGACGGCCTTCACGTCGCCCCCGAGGGCGTCGACCGTGTCGGCGTCGACGTCGTGCACGATGCGCCGCACGCCGCCCCGCTGGCGCGCTTGAAACACCATCTTGCCCGCGGCGAAGCCCACGAGCGCGGCCTTGTCGTCGACCCAGAAGTGCGCGACCACGCGCCCCGCGGCGAGGTCGCACACGAAGACCTCGCGCGGCGCCGCGATGAGCGCCACCCGCGTGCCCCCGCGCTCGGCCACCACGTCAACGGGCTCGACCACGCCGCCGAGCTCGACCCTGCGCGACGCGCCGTCGAGCGCGGTGATCACCAGCGCGGTGCGCGTGGTGTCGACGGTGACGAGCGCGCGGCCGTCATCGGCGAAGGCGAAGGCCTCGTTGCTCGTCCACTCGAAGCAGGCGTGGCCGTCGTCGACGCGCACCACGCGGCCGCGCATGGGCATCCACTCGCCGCGCCGCGGGTCGTACTCGCGGTCGCACGCGATGGCGAGGTGGCGCCCGTCGGGCGTAGCGGCGCAGCGCACCACGCGGCGGCTGTGCGGCGCGATGGCGCCCTCGCGGCCGTCGGCGCCGCGCCAGCGTATCGCGACGGCCTCTTCGTCGTAGGCGAACACGCGCGCGCCGTCGGGCGCCACGAGGTGGTGCGCCCCGTCGGGCGCCTCGTCGATCACGCGCTCGACGGCCCCGTCGTCGAGGCGCCAGCGCCACAGTTCGAGGGAGCCCGGCGCGAGGCGCGTGAGCACCAGCGCGTGGAGGCTGTCGGCGCAGGTCGCGACGGCGACGGGCTCGCCGGCGAGGCGCGCGATGGGCTGTCCGTCGACGAGCGCGGTGCGGGCGTCGGTCATGGCCCCGAAAAGATCACCCCTGCGGGGCTTCGAGGTCGAGCATCATTTCGAGCATCGTGGGGCGGAAGCCCAAGGCGCGAAACAGCCGCTGCGCGCGCTCGTTCGACACGGCGGTGTGCAGCACCACGCGCGGCGTGCCGCGGGCCCGCACGCGCGCCACGAAGGCCTCGATGAGCGCGCGGCCCGCGCCCAGCCCCGTGGCCTCGTCGCGTACGAGAATGTCATGGAGCACGGCGTGGGCGTCGAGGAGCACGTTCCAGTCGCGCGCCTCGATGCGGCCGTAGAGGTATCCCGCGACGCTGCCATCGCCCGCCACGGCCACGAGCAGCAGCGCGTCGGCGTTGGCGAGCTCGGTGCGAAACCAGCGCTCGTAGCCCCGCTCGACCTCGGGCACGAGCAGGTAGCGCCGCGGGTCGATGTCGTGATGAAAGCGCACGAGGCGGCCCGCGAGCTCGCTCATCGCCGCGAGGTCGCGCTCCCCGGCGTCGCGTACGGTGATCGCGTCGGTCATCGGGCTACGAGGTAGAGCCGTCGGCGAGCGACGGCGAGCCGTCGTGTTCGCCCGAGGCGCCGTCGCTGGGGGGCGTGGTCTTCGAAGCGCCCGCGGCGCGGGCCACGCGGGCGAGCACGACGGCCACGTCGTAGAGGCCCTCGAAGAAGCCGCGCTCGGTGTACGTGACGTTGTGGCGCGCGCAGAGCTCGCGCACCGCGCCCTCGACCTGCCCGAGGTTGTGCCGCGGCATGAGGGGAAACGCATGGTGCTCGATCTGCCGGTCGAGGCCGCCGAAGAACCACGCGGTGCCGTAGGGCGCGCGCACGTTCTGCGAGGCCGCGCACTGGAGCTCGTAGAAGCCCGGCGCCTCGTCGCGGCGGTAGATGGGCCGCGCGTTGTGGCCCACGAGAAACACCGTGCCCGTCATGAGGCCCGACGAGAGCTGCGCGAGCAGAAAGAACGCCGCGCGCAGGCCCCACGAGGGGAGCAGCGCGAGCATGGCGAGCGACCACGCGTGGTGCAGCGCGAGGCAGGCGAGTTCGAAGCCGCGCAGGCGCACCCGCGGCGCGCGCAGCGACCAGAGGAGGCTCTGCGCCACCCAGTTGATGCGCGCCAGCGCGATGACCGGGAGCGCGGTGAACACCTGCACGCGCACGAGGGCGCGGGTGAAGGCCCCGGCGCCTTCGAGGTCGCGCTCGGTGAAGGCCAGGAGCGGCAGCGTGTCGATGTCGGTGTCGACGCCCATCACGTTGGGGAGCGCGTGGTGGGTGTTGTGCTTGTGGCGCCACCAGTCGGCCGAGAAGCCCAGAAAGATGCCGCCGACGGCGACGCTCCACCGGTCGCCCTGATCGCGGTCGGGGAACACCGCGTGGTGCACCACGTCGTGGGCGAGCCAGCCGGCCTGCTGCCACGCGAGGCCCAGCGCGAGGGCCGCCGCGGGCCACAGCGCGGGCGCAAGGGCGAGCGTCGCCGCAGAGCCCACGATGAGCGCGGTGATGAACAGCCCCCGGCGGAGAAACCAGGCCTTCTTGCTGTCGAAGAGGCCCGCCTCGCGGGAGCGCGCGCGCAGCGCCTCGAAGTCGCGCTCGACGTCGCTGTCGGCGGCGGGGTCGGGCGCCATCACCGGGGCCTTCTTGGCGCGCAGGCCCTTGAGTGCGCGGCGCGCGAGGGGGCCGTGAAAGGCTTCGAACACCGTGCTCGCGTCGCGGCCGAGAAAGAACTGCAAGAGGTCGCCGCCGGGGTGGTTCTTCGCCCACTTCTTGACGTCGTAAACCTCACCTTGAATGCGTACGCAGTCTTCGGGAGATGCCTCGGGACGATCCTCGCGCGCCATATTTCGGCGCGGGAGATTACAGAAACATCGGTGCTCCGGCGCCCCGAAATGCCGGAAGAATCTGCGCGTCAGAGGCGCTCTACGGCCTGACGCTGCGCAGCGTGGGATCTTCGTCGACGAAGCGCCGGATCCACGCGTCGAAGCCCGCGGGGCGCACGGGCGGGAGCTGCATCACGTGGAGCAATCCGGGCGCTACGAAGTAGCGGGCCGCGGGCCACGAGCGGTCGGCGCGGTCTGCGAGCCCCAGCACCCGCGCGCGAAAATCGCCGGGCGCGAGGCCCATGAAGGTGCTGATGATCGCGTCGCGTTCGAACGACAGCACGGCGAAGCGATTGCGGCTGTAGCGCGTGCGGTAATGGTCGACGAAGGCGTCGATGCTGCTCGCGCACAACGGGCACTCGGGGGGAATTTCGACGCCCCAGGTGCGGGCCCAGGTGGCCCATCGGTCGCCTGCGGGTTGCACGGGCGGGCCCGAGTCGTCGACCACGTCGACGCGCAGCCACGGGAAGGCCTCTTGCACGCGCGCGAGGTTGAAGGCCGAGCCGAAGCCTCCGGCGCTGTCGCCCGCGAGGAACACCCTGCGCGCGTTGGGGAAGGTGGCCACCACGCGCGGTAGGAGGAGCGAGATGTTGCGCGCCCCCATGTGGTGCGTCGCGCGGCGCCCGAAGAAGTCGTACGTGGCGACGCGGTTGCCGGCGTGCACGTCGCCCGTGCAGTAGGGCACGTACACGAGGTTGAAATCGCGGAAGGGGTTCTGCGCCTCGCGGCGCATGAAGAGCATCGCGGTGCGGGCTACATCGGTGACGAACTCGAGGCGGCCGTAGCCCGTGGAGACATAGAACGACGTCGAGACGGGGCCCCAGCACGAGAGGCCGTCCCAACAGGCGCCGCCGCCCTGGAGGAAGATCAGCACGTCGCGCGCGTTGGCGTGGGGGTTGATGCCGAAGCCCGTGGGGCGGCCGTTGGCGCACGCGGAGCCGGGCACGTCGACCCACGTCCATTGATCGACGGGGGCGCGCACGGGGTCGGCGTCGGGGAGCGGCGGGCGCGCATCGACGGGTGCATCGGCGAGCGCGGCGGGCGCGTCGGGGGGAGTGCTCGCATCGCTCGGGTCGAGGCTCGCGTCGTCGGGCCGATCGAGCGCGAACGCGTCGACCACGGAGGGCGCGGCGTCGGGCGCGACCACCGCGCCGTCGGGCGCAGCGCCGCACGCGGACACCGCGAGACACACCCCTGCCAGCACAGCGAGCGCCCTCATTGGTGCGACGCTATCACCCGCGGCAGAAGGGCGAAACGTCAGCGCCGCGGGTTTGTGACGGCGCGCGTGCGAAGGGCACGACGCTCTGCGATCTGCCATCGACGCGCGAAGGCGGCGGCGAAGTCGTCGCGGGTGAAGGCCCGCGCGGTGGAGAGCACGTCGGGGCACACCAGATCGCCGGGAATGGTCGACGCCACCTCGTCGGGCGCGATGAGCCGCGCGTGCTCGGGCAGCACGTCGCGCCACGCGCGGAGGTAGGCCTCGACGCGGTCGAGGTCGTGGAGGTGCGCGGCGGGCGCCATCTCGATCTCTTGCTGCTTGCTGTCGCGCACGCCCGCGTCGTCGAGGAGGCTGAGCTCGAGGGCGACCACGACGCCGGACCAGTGCACGCGGATGCCGCCGCGCGATGGGCCGGGGGGCGGGTCATCGTTCCACGTGGTGGTGAGCGCGCGGAGGATCATGAGGCGCGACGACAGGAGCGGCGGCGCGTCGTAGAGCACCTCGCAGGTGCGCTCGAGCGCGGCGCCCGCCACCGACGGAGGGATGGCGAAGAAGCGCCCGAAGTGCCTCCGCTCGGAGAGGGCTTCGACGAAATCGTCGCGCGTCGAGAGGGCGCTGCGCCGGAGGAGCTTCGCGAACACCCACGGCTCGCCGAGATCGGCCGGGGTGAAGCTCGGCGCGTCGGGGAGCGCGCTCGTCGAGAGGTCGCGCAGCGCGCGGCGGAGCACGGCGCACCACGCGCGCACGAAGGCCTCGGCGCGCCTGCGGTCGTCGAGGCACGCGCGCGGGACGAGCCCCAGCTCGCGGCACACGTCGCGCGGCGCCCCGACGGTGCGCAGTCGCACGCGCACGCCGACGTACCCCGCGTCGCTCCACGCCGCCATCGGCCACGCGGGCTCGCGCTCGGTCGCGTCGGGCCGCGCACACGGCGCCACGACGAAGGCCCCCTCGCGGATGGGGAGCTCCGTGCGGAGCACCGCGGCGATCCATGCCTCGTGGTCGGTGGTCATGCGCGTGCTGCCTGGCGACGGGCGCGTGTGCCCCGTGCGCACCCTACAACGCCCTCGCCCGTTCTTCCACGCGCGAAGGCGCCCGCGAACCGCGTTACCATCGCGCTCCCGATGTACGCCTCGTCTTCACGCTCCCTCGTCGCGCTCGGCGTGGCGCTGCTCTCCGCGGCGCTGCCGTCGCCCTCGCTCGCCAACGGGCGCTTCCCCTCGTCGAACTACTTCGTCGCGGGCCCCGGGCCTGAGAGCCGGGTGCTCGCGCTGCGCACCACCTTCGGCCTCGCGACCAGCTACGACGCGGGGCGCTCGTGGGCGTGGGTGTGCGAAGAGGCCCTCGACGCGGTGGGCACCTTCGACGCTTCGATGTCCATCGGCTTCGATGGCACCCTCGTGGTCGGCGCGCCGCGGGGCATCACCATCTCGCGCAGCGGGTGCTCGTGGGGCGCCCCGCGCGGCAACCCGATGCGCCCCATCGTCGACGTCGCCAACGACGCCACGGGGCGCTACCTGGTGACCGCCATCGGCCCCAACGGCGTCGACGACACCCTGGTGCTCTCCGACGACGGCGGCGCCAGCTGGACCGAGGGCGCACGCATCCCCGACTTCTTCACCGACACGGTCGAGATGGCGCCGTCGCGCCCTTCGCGCATCTACGTCTCGGGCTTCGTGCGCGGGGGCATCGCGGTGCTCCGACGCTCCGACGACGGCGGCATGACCACCGTCGAGGTGGCGCGCTACACGGCCTTTCTCTCGGGCTCGAGCTCGTTCGTGGCCGCGGTCGACCCCCTCGACCCCGACGTGGTCTACGTGCGCTCGGCGGCGGGCTTCGGCACGATGCTCCTGCGCTCCGACGACGGCGGCCGCACCTTTCGCGAGCTGACCCGCACCGACGACCAGATGGTGGGCTTCGCGCTCTCCGACGACGGCGGCACCGTATGGGTCGCGAGCGCGAGCCCCGCCGAGGGCATCCGCCGCTCGGTGCGCGGCGGCCCCTTCACCCGCGTGGCGGCGAGGGTCACCGCGCGGTGCCTGCGCCAACACGGCGGGGTGCTCTACGTGTGCGCCGACGAGGCCGCCGACGGCTACCTCCTGGGGAGCTCCATCGACGGCGGCGACCACATCGATCCGCTCTTCTCGGGGCGCCTCCTCAACGGCGTGTCGCCCGCCTGCGGCGCGACCACCCAGGTGGGAATGGTGTGCGGCCCCCTGTGGCCCGCCCAGCGCGCGGTGCTCGCCGCCATCGACGCGGGGCCTCCGCCCGTTCTCGTCACGCGCGACGTCCCCCCGATCGACCGGGGCTCCGACGCGACCGACGACGCGGCGCGCGACGTGAGCGACGCGTCCGACGCGGGCGGTGCGAGTGACGCGCTCGACGTCGCAGCGGCGGCCGACGTCGAAGCCGCCGACGTGAGCGACGTGAGCGACGTGAGCGACGTGAGCGACGTGATGGCCGCGAGCGACGTGAGCGACGTGATGGCCGCGAGCGACGGTGTGACGATCGACGCGCAGGCCGACGCGGTGACGATCGACGCGCGAGCCGACGCAGCAGCGGTCGACGCGCAACCCGACGCGAGCGTCGCGGGCGACCGGGGCGCGACCCCTCCCGTCGACGACGGGTGCGCGTGCGGCGCGGGGCCGACGCGCGCGCCGGGCGCCTGGGCTGCGGCGATGGTGATCGCGCTCGCGACGCGCAGGCGTCGCCGCGCGGAGAGGGGCCGCTGACGGTCGGCGCGCTGCGAGTCAGCGGTGCGCCGCCGTAGGGGTTTGTCATTTGCTACCGGAGTTGTTATACCCGCCCCCCGCGCCCGACGCGTAACGTTGGATTTTATAGGGTTTGAGCGATGGTTCTCGTCGGGTATTTTCTGCGGAACTACGAGGTGATCGGATGCTCTTCGACTGGGTGAGCGGACTGTTCTCGAGCGATCTCGCGATCGATCTGGGGACTGCCAATACACTCATCTACGTTCGCGGCAAGGGCATCGTGTCGTGTGAGCCCTCCGTCGTTGCCGTCCAGCGAGACGAGCGCGGCGTGCGGAAGGTTCGCGCGGTAGGCCGCGAGGCCAAAGAGATGCTCGGGCGCACGCCCGGCAGCGTTCAGGCCATTCGCCCCTTGCGTGACGGAGTCATCGCCGACTTCGAAATCACCGGAGCGATGCTCGAGTACTTCATCAAGAAGACCAACACTCGAAAGACGTTGGTCAAGCCGCGCATCGTAATCTGCGTTCCCTTCGGCATCACCGAGGTCGAGAAGCGGGCCGTGCGCGAGAGCGCCGAGAGCGCCGGCGCCCGCGAGGTGCACCTCATCGAAGAGCCCATGGCCGCAGCCATCGGCGCGGGTCTGCCCGTGACCGAGGCGACGGGCAACATGGTGGTCGACATCGGCGGCGGCACCTCCGAGGTGGCCGTGATCTCTCTCGCAGGCATCGTCTATTCGCAGTCGATCCGCGTGGGCGGCGACAAGATGGACGAGGCCATTCAGGCCTACCTGAAGCGCAAGTACAACCTCATGGTGGGCGAGCAGACGGCCGAGCGCGTGAAGTGCCAGGTGGGCAACGCCTACCCGCTCGACGAGCCTCTCACCATGGAGGTCAAGGGCCGCGACCTCGTGGCGGGCGTGCCCCGCACGCTCGTCATCAACTCCGACGAGATTCGCGACGCCCTCGCCGAGCCCATCAACTCGATCGTCGACGCCGTGATGAGCGCCCTCGAGAAGACCCCGCCGGAGCTCTGCTCCGACATCAAAGACAAGGGCATCGTGCTCACAGGCGGCGGCGCCCTGCTGCGCAACCTCGACGTGCTCCTGCGCGAAGAGACGGGCCTGCCCGTGATGGTCGCCGACGACCCGATCAGCGCCGTGGTACTGGGCTCGGGCAAATCGCTCGACCACCCCGAGCTCCTCGCGATGATCGCCATCGGCTGAGAGCCACCACAACGGAAGGGCGACCGCCCCCTACGCGATGCGTCGCGCTCGCGCGGGGGCGTCGTCGGCCTTCTCTGCCCGCGCCTTGTTGCGCGGCTTGCGCACCTGCGCGGGAGCGGGCGCAGGCTGCTCGACCGGACGCGGCGGCCACTCATACGTACTCCCGCTCGCCACCGGCGCGGGCGGAGGCGGGTTCACCGTCGCAGTCGCCGTCGGCTTTGCGCGCGGGCGCTTCGGCGCCGGGATCACCGCGGGCTTCTCGACCACCGCGCTCACCGTCGCGGGAGCAGGCGCAGGCGCAGGCTTCTCGTCGACGACGACGGGTGTGGCGCTCGTCGGCGCGGCGCTCGACGTGGGCGCGAGCTTCTTGATGAGCTCGGCGTGGCCCTTGATCGCGCGGTGAAACGATGTTGTCGCCTCATCGCCCGCGCGGTCGGGGTGGAGCTTCGAAACCACCAGCCGACGCCCGCGCTCGAGCGCCTTCACATCGCACGGCCACTCGACGATGGCCGCCTCGGTGAGAAAGAACTCGGCGTCGAGCGTGAGGCCGCGCGCGCCGTACACGTCGCCCGTGCGACGGTCTTCGGGCAGCGCGTCGTCGGGCAGACCGCCGAAGCCCACGCTGGGGCGCCGGGGCGGCGCTGTGGCCCGCGGTTTTTCGTCGACGCGCGCCTTCGGCGCGGGCTTCACCTTCGCGGCGGGTGTGGGCCTGGCCACGGGCGCGGCCTTCGACGCAGGCGCGGCCTTCGCCGCGGGCGCGGGCTTCACCGCGGGAGGCGCCTCGACGGGCAGCTCGTTCACGGCCTCGTCGCGGCGCTTCACGCGCGATGCGAGGTGCGCGAGGCGCGCGGGCGGTGCGGCGTTGGGGCCGAAGCCCACGGCGGCAAGCGCGACGTCGTAGGAGCCCAGGGCCTCCGCCACAGGCGTCTTCTCGGTGCCTGCGCGCACCTCGCACGCGTGGAGGGTCGTTGTGGCGAGGTGGCGCAGCACCGCGCGCACGGCCCACGCGCTCGCGCGCGCCGGCGAGTCGGCGTCGCCCGCCTCGACGGTCACGTCGCGCGTGAGGGCCTTCACGTCGACGCGGAGCTCGATTGTGCGCTGCCACGTGAGCGCGCGCGGCGCGGTGCGAGACCGCGCGCGCTCAACGGTGGCGATGCCCCGACGCTCGAGCCAGTCGAGGCACTGACCGAACACGTCGAGCGAGCGCGCGTGCGCCTCGAAGGCGCGGGCGATCTCCTGCCCCGCGCGCACGCCGAAGGAGTACGTCGCGGCCGAAGTGCCCGGCGGCGCGGCGCCATCGGCCGCGGGGCCGTGGAGCGCCACCAGGGCGACGAGAGCATCGGAAGGGCGAAGGCTGATCTGGATCCTGCGGATCATGCGCGTGGCCCTCCGCGGGCCCTCATCGACCGGTGACCGAACGAGCTGCTACGCCACCTTGGCCG
>CANMAT010000039.1 GCA_947494865.1 Deltaproteobacteria bacterium | reverse complement strand
GGGGTTGGCCACCGAGCGGGTGCAGTACGCGCACACCACCACGGCCGCGACCACATCGGCGGGCATGGGGGCGCCGCAGTTCGGACACTTGAGAACTTCGAGCGACATCGAAACCTCCGCGAGGCCGAAAGAACTATCACGCGTTCGCGCGCGCTACGCAGACAAACCACGACCCTCGAGCGCGGCCTTGTAGCGGTTGACCATGCGCGCGTCGAAGCGCCCGCGGTCGACCCCGAGGGCCTCGCGAATCGGCCCTGCCTTGAGTTGCTTGCGGAGCCGCGCGGCCACGTCGCCCGCGACGGCGTCGAGGCCCCCCGGGTGCGCCCGGTGAAAGCCCGCGAGCGCGCGCAGAACGCCCTGCTGTGTGGGGCTCTGGAGGTGCGTCTCGACGAGGGCCTCGACCGCG
This sequence comes from Deltaproteobacteria bacterium, assembly GCA_947494865.1. GTDB lineage: Bacteria > Myxococcota_A > Polyangia > Polyangiales > CAISKJ01. The sequence goes on along the minus strand of CANMAT010000039.1, from coordinate 12,131 downwards.
GCGGCCCTGCCCCCGAGCGAGGCCCCGGGGCCGTTGGAGGCGAGCAGCGCGCTGCGCCCCAGGGTCTCGCCCCAGGCGTCGAAGAACGGGCCGATGGGCAGGAGCAGCTCGCGCCCCACGCGCAGCGAGCGCGCGGCGCGCATCGCGAGAAACCGGTGGTTCTCCGAGGCCATCACGGCCTTGTTGACGCGCCCCGCGAGCAAGAAGCGCGGGTCGGCCACGGCGGCGTCGTCGTGCCCGAGGCGGCCGTATCGCAGCTTGAGCTCGAGCGCGCGCGGAGACTTCGCCGCCCACTCCTCGACGACGCGCGAGAGGTCGCCGAGGTTGTGCGCGAGGGTGGCCACCACGCAGAGCGCGTCGAGCTCGCGGCCGCGCGCGGCGCGCACGGCTTCGAAGGCCTGCGCATGCAGGGCGACGGCGGCGTCGAGGCGCGCGGAGACGCGCTCGATGGCGGCCTCGTCGTTCATCGCGAGGGCGCGGCCGAGGGCGCCCGCGCGCACGGCCATCCACTCGCCGTCGTGGCCGCTGATGGCGCCGACGCCGGGCACGTTCACCACGCGCGCGGAGACGTCGTCGACGCGCCACGCGTCGGTCTCGTCGAGCACGTCGAGGGCCGCGCTGAGCATGTCGCGCGTGCCCGCGCGCAGCCACGCGTGGTGCCGAATGTGGCTGTCGACGTCGGTGGGAACGAAGGTGCCCACCGTGACGAAATGCGCCGCGAGGAGCAGCCGGAAGTACGCCCACGCGGGGTCATACTCCTGCGGCGTCTCGGGCGCGCGGAGGAGCGCCGCGCGCCACGAGTTCGCGGCCCCTTCGGCGGGGCCGTCGAGCGCCCACGCGGCCGTGTTGCGCACTTGCGAGAGGAGCACCGGAGGCGAGATTCCGCGAAACATCGATGGGCGCGTTCTCTATCGCAACCGCGCACTTCACGCGAGCGCATCGCGCGTCGGGCGTGTGCCCCTGGCCACGTTGCGCGCGCCACGACGGCGTGATCAAAGTTGCGCCCTTCGCCTGGAATTCGAGGTGAAAAATACGCGATCGCCACCCTTCGCCCGTGAGAGGTCTACGCACGATGAAGCACCCTGAGAGGCACGCGCCCCGCGCGCGAGTCATCCGTCTGGCGGGGCTCGTCGCGGGCTTCGCCGCCTGCGCCGCCGCGATGTCAGGCACACGCGTCGAGGCCTGGTCGAACGGCTCGCCCATGCTGCGCGCCGCCGCCCGTTACATGCCCCACGCCGCAGGGATGATCGCCGCCCCCGCCCTCTCCGCCCGCGCCCCGTCCGACGCCGCGCCGCGCGTCGCACCCGTCGTCCGCGCCGAGCGCCCCCTCACGGGCCGCCGCGCCCGCGCGCTCTCCGTGTGGAACAAGCCCATGCGCGAGTCATGGCCCGCCGAGCGCGCGTGGACGCCCGCCGTCGAAGACGACTACAGCCGCTTCGTCACCGCGATCGGCCGCGGCATCGTCGCGCGTCGGTGCATCCACCTCGACGACTGCCTCAACAACCCCGCGATCAACCCCCTCTACGACAGCGACGAGATGCGCCTCGGGCTCATGCCCGACTGCGCCGACCTCCCCTACATGCTCCGCGGGTACTTCGCGTTCAAGCGCCACCTGCCCTTCGGCTTCGTGGCCGCCATGGGCGGCGAGGGCGGCGACCCGCGCTACCTCCACCGCGGCATCCCCGTGCTCTGGCGCCAGTGGACCGATTTTCGCTCCCCTCGCGCCTTCTTCGACGAGATGCCCTCGTACGTGCACTCGGGCATGTTTCGCCTGTCGCCCAAGATCGAAGAGGCCGACACCTACGCGCCCACCATCAGCCGCGCCGCGGTGCGCCCCGGCGCGATGTACTACGACACCGACGGCCACGTGCTCGTGGTCGCCGAGGTCTTCCCCGACGGCAACATCCAGTTCATCGACGGGCACCCGGGCGGCTCCATCTCGCACCCGCGCTTCGACGCCCCGCGGCAGACGCCGCCCGGCGCGGCCCTCTGGGGCGGGGGCTTCCGCGTGTGGCGCCCGCAGCGCCTCGTCGAGAACACCATCGTGCGCACCCGCAACGGGGCGCTCCGCGATTTCGCGCCCTTCCACCAGTACGACAGGGCGAACTACGTCGTGGGCGGCGCGCCCGTCGCGTACGACGACTGGGTGCGCGACGCGCTCACCGCGCGGCCGTGAGCGTCACCGTCGCCCGCGCGACGTGTCAATGCGGTGGAGCACCGCGGGCTCGTCGCGCGGCCCCTCGCGCTCGTCGCGAATGAGCGTGTGGTAAGGTGATTTTGCGCACGCAGGGTCCGTGGCCGCGGCGTCGCCGGTGAGGGCGAAGGCCTGGCAGCGGCACCCGCCGTAGTCTACCTCGCGGCGGTCGCACGATGCGCAGGGCTCGGGCATCCACGCGGTGCCGCGAAAGCGCTCGAAGTCTGCGCCGCGGTGCCAGATGTCATCGAGCGACCGCGCCTGCACGTTGTCGAACGCAAAGCCCGGGAGCCCGTGCGCGCCGGGGCAGGGGAGCGCCGTCCCGTCGGGGATGACGGTCATGAAGCGCCGCCCCCAGCCGTCCATGCACGGCCGCGGCGCGTCGGCGAACCAGTCGGGCACGACGTAGATCACGTCCATGCGACCGGCGAGGTCGCGCTGCGCGGCGCGCGCCACCGCGAGCGCCTCGTCGAGCTGCGCGCGCGCGGGCATGAGGGCGGCGCGGTTCACGAGCGCGCTGCCGTGATACTGCGTGTTGGCGAGCTCGAGCCGCTGCGCCCCGAGCGACGCGGCGAGCGCGATGACCTCCCCGGTGCGCGCGAGGTTGCCCCGGTGGAGCACGACGTTGATCGACAGCTCCATGCCCGCATCGCGCACCATGCGGGCCACGGCGAGCTTGTGGTCGTGCGCGCGCACGCCCGCCACGCGGTCGCCGCGCTCGCCGTCGACGTCTTGCAGCGACACCTGCACGTGGTCGACGCCCGCCTCCGCGAGGCCCTCGATGCGCGCGCGCGTGGCCCCGAAGCCCGACGTGATCACGTTGACGTAGAGCCCCGCGTCGCGCCCCTCGCGCGCGATATCTTCGAGGTCGTCGCGCAAGAGGGGCTCGCCGCCCGAGAGGTGCAGGTGCAGCACGCCCAGATGCGCCGCCTCGCGCACCACGCGGCGCCAGTTCTGGGCATCGAGCTCGCGCGCGTAGCCGCGCCAGTCGGTGGGGTTCGAACAGTACCCGCACCGCAGCGGGCAGCGGTACGTGAGCTCCGCCAGGAGCGCCATCGGCGGGGCCGCGGTCACGGCGCCTCCGATCGCACGAAACCCCTCGCCGCAAGCCTCTCGATGAGCTCGCGCACGTCGCGGTCGATGACCTCGCGCGGCGCCTCCGGGTGCTCGTCCGCCAGCGCGTCGACGATGGCCTCGAGGGTGCGCACGCCGTCAACGCGCTCGATCACCTCGGCGGCCTCGGGCGTGAGCACGAGCACCCCCTCGGGGTAGAGCAGCACGTGGCAATCGCGGGCGGCGTCCCACCGCACGCGCGCGCGTCGGGCCAGCGAGGGCACCACCGCTACGCCCCTACGCAGTGCCACCAGATCGCGTCGAGCTGCGCCCACAGCAGGTCGCACTTGAACGCGAGCGCCTCGACGGCCCGCTCTTGCGTCGCGCGGGTGGTGCAGTGCCGCAGCACGAGCTCGACGGCGTGGTCGCTGTCGGCGCGGGCGCGCGTCGGGCGGCCGCGAAAGTACGCGAGACCGCCCTCTTGCACCCACGGATAGTGCCGCTCGAAAGCCGCGATGCGCAGGGTCATGAGGTCCGGCGAGAAGAGCTCGGTGAGCGACGACGCCACGCCCTCGATCCACGGCCTCGTGCGCACGAAGCTCACGTACGCGTCGACCGCGAAGCGCACGCCCGGGAGCAGCTCCGCGCCGCTCCACGCCTCGTCGCGCGTGCCCCCGACGGCCTCGACGAGGCGCAGCCAGCGCTCGATGCCGCCCTCGTCTTCGGGCCCCGTGCCGTCTTGATCGAGCAGGCGCTGGCGCCACCGCCGACGCTCCACGGGGTCGGGCATCAGCGACATGAGCGCGGCGTCCTTCGCGGGGATGTTGCGCTGATAATAGAAGCGGTTGAGCGCCCACACGCGCAGCTGCGGGCGCGTGAGCTTCCCGTCGTTCATCAGCGTGTGAAAGGGGTGCTTGTCGTGGTACTTGCGCGCGCCCACCGCCCGGAGTCGGGCGAGGAGGGCGTCTGCCTCGAGGGGGGCTTCCATGGCGGCGCGCATCATCGCGCCGATGCGACCGCGAGAGAAGCATCGCTCGCCTTGACGGTGCGTCCCCCTGGCGGATAGCCTCCGTGCAACCGCTTTTTGAACGAGGAGATGCGCCCATGAAGAACGACCGCCGAGACGACCGCGCCCCCCGCCGCGAGACCCGCAAGCCCGCCCCCCGCGCGTGGACGAAGCCCGACTTCGTCGAGCTCAGCGCATGCGCCGAGATCGGCGCGTACGCCTTCACGGCCTGATCGCTCCCCTCCCTTCGCCCCCCTAGAAAACGCGATGCGCGCGATCATCCTCGGCTCCTCCGCGGGCGGCGGCCTCCCCCAGTGGAACTGCGGGTGCCCGCACTGCAACGCAGCGCGCGCGGGCGACGGCGACGTGCGCGCGCGCCACCAATCGTCGATCTGCGTGTCGGCCGACGGCGAGCGCTGGGTGCTCATCAACGCCTCGCCCGACGTGCGCTCGCAGCTCGCGGCCACCCCCGAGCTCTGGCCCCGCGGCACCCGCGGGAGCCCCGTGCGCGCCGTCGCGCTCACCAACGCCGACATCGACCACGCGGCCGGCCTGCTCGTGCTGCGCGAGGGCGGCGCCCCGGCCCTCTACTGCACCGCACGCGTCGAGGAGGCGCTCACCGACGGGCTGCGCATTCTGCCCGCGCTCGAGGCCTACGGCGCGGTGCACGTGCGCCGCGTCGAGCCCGGCGTCGCCACGCCCGTGCGCGATCGCGACGGGGTCCCAACGGGCGTCTCGCTGCGCGCCTTCACGGTCGCGAGCAAGCCCCCGCCGTACATGGCCGGCCGCCACCGCGACGACCCGCGCGGCGACCTCGCGGGCGACACCGTGGGCTTCGCGATCACCGCCGACGGCCGCGACGAGGCGTTGGTGTACGTGCCCGGCGTCCGCGACCTCGACGACGCCCTGCGGGCCGAGCTCTGCCGCGCGCGCTGCGCGCTCATCGACGGCACGTTCTTCACCGACGACGAGCTCGTGGTGATGGGCGCCTCGCTGAAGACCTCGCGCACGATGGGCCACGCGCCCCTCACGGGCCCCGGCGGCCTCGTCGAGTTTCTCGACGGTGTCGCGGGCCCGCGCAAAGTGTTGATTCACATCAACAATTCGAACCCTGTGCTGCGCGACGGGGGCGCCGCGCGCGCCGAGCTCGCCGCGCACGGCATCGACGTGTCGCACGACGGCATGCAGCTCCGCTGGTAGCGCCCGACGGCCCTCAGGCGCGGCCGGGAAAGGCTTTGCGTCGCGCCTCGAGGAGCTTCTCGATCATGTCTTGGGGCAGCGGGTGGGGCCCGCCCCACGCGGCGGCGCGCGCGGCGATCGCGGCCAGGTGCTCGACGAGCTCGAGGCGCAGGTAGGCCTGCTCTACGTCGTCGCCCCAAGCGAACACGCCGTTGCCCGCGACGAGCACCGCGTCGAACTTTGCGAAGAAGGGCTCCGCCGCCGCGAGCGCGGGCGCACCGGGCATCGCGAGGGGCACCAGCGGAATGCGCACCCCGAGCGAGACCACCGCCTCGGGCAGAAAGCTCACGAGCTCGCGCCCGCTCACGCCGAGGCCCGTCGCAAATGGCGGATGCGCGTGAACGACCGCGCCCACGTCAGCGCGCGCACGGTACACCGCGAGGTGGAGCCCATACTCCGAGAAGGCCTTGCCGCGCCCGCCGGTCTGCTTGCCCGACGCGTCGGTGACCACGAGCCCGTCGGCCTGCACCACCTCCTTGGCCGTCGCGGTGGGCGTGCACAGAAAACGGTTGGGGGCGACGCGCGCCGACACGTTGCCGTCGTGGTTTGCCACCCAGGCCCGCGCCGCCATGCGGGCGCACGCGCGGGCGATCTCGTCGCGGACGCGCGCCTCGTTCATGCGTCACCGCTGACGGCGTCGACCACGCCCACGATCACGTCTTGAATGGCGAGCTTGTCGGTGGGCTTCAAGCCGAACATCTGCCGCGCCCCGCCGCCCTCGGCGTTGACCAGCACGAGATCGCCCGTGCCCGCCTGCGCGCGATCAACCGCGACGAAGACCTCGCCGGTGCGCTTGCCCTCGGCGTCGACGGGCTCGCACAGCAGCAGCGTCTGCGCGTCGTACGAGGGGTGATGCACCGTCGCGGTGAGCGTGCCGACGACGCGAGCGAGCTTCATCGCGGCCCCACATCGTCGCGGCCGCGAAGAAACCCCCTGCCCAGGTCGTCGCGCCACGTCTCGTCGACGAGGCCCACGATGGCAGCGTCGACGGGCACGAAGGCCTCGTCGAGGGCGAGCGAGGCCTCGCGCGCGCCCACGAGAAACACCAGCTCCCCTTCGCCCGCGCTCACGGTGTCGGCCGCCACGAGGGGCGCGCCCGTAGATTTGCCGAGGGCGTCGACGGGCTCGACGATGAGCAGCCTGACCCCGCCGAGACCCGGGTATTTCTGCGTCGCGACGCAGGTGCCGATCACTCGCGCGAGTTGCATGCGCCGCGGTTAGAACCCGCCGCGCGGCACCTTGTCAAGCGCGCGAAATCAACGCCGCGGCAGGGTGTGAAACACGGGGCCCGGCGCGGGCGTCTCGCGGTGCCAGCCGCCGTCGAGGGCCATCGTGGCCGCGTCGTCGGGGCAGGCGCTATAGCACTGCGCGACGGCGGTGAAGCACAGCCGCTCGCACCCGCGAGAGTTCTCGTGCGGGCAGCGGTTCAGGCAGGTGCGCATGGTGGTGTCGCAGTCGGCGATGCAGCGTACGGGGTCGTTGCTGCGCGGCTGACCGTTGGGCCCCACCGCCTGCGGCGCGCCCACCGGCGCGGCCCCGCCCCCCACCGCCGGGCGCCGCGGTCCGATGCGCTGCGGCCGCCGCTGCGCGAGGCGATCTCCGCCGGGCATCGCCTGCACGAAGCCCGCGGCCCCCAACAGCACCGACGCGATCAAGAGGAAGGGCCTCATGCGCGCGATCGCACCATCACACACGGCGTCACGTCAACGTGTCTCGCGCGCTTCAACGGGCGCGTCGCGTGGGGGGCGAGTGACCACTGAAGCCACCCACCGGGCAGTGCATTGACCAGTCGCGCGCGCAACGTTCGATAGACGGTTTGTCGTGTGTAGAGACGAGACGCACGAAGCCCTCCGCGCGGCGCGCGTGGCCCGTTCCACGCATGGGGCGTCGCTCTGGTTGGCCAGCGTCGGTCCTTGACGCTCCGAGACCCTTTCTGGTGGCATAGCGTCGAGGCCCTGATCTGATGAGCACCGCACCCCCTTCGCCAGCCCTGTTCGACGACACGCGAGACGACGCACCGCGCACCTCTTTGGGCCGCGACGACAGCGGCGCTATCATGGTGATCGGCGTCTTCATGGCGATGCTGGTGACCGGGTTTCTCTATTACATCGTGGGCATCGGCAACACGCTCGTGTACCGCGAGCGGTTGCAAGACGCGGCCGACGCGATCGCCTTCTCGGGCGCCGTGGTCCACGCCCGGGGCATGAACCTCATCGCGATGATCAACATCGTGCTGCTGCTGCTCATGACGATCTTCCTGGCCATGCGCCTCGTCGAGCGCGCGGTGTTCGGCCTGGTCATCGCGTGCGGCACGCTCCTCATCCTGGTGTGCGGCGAGGCTGTCCCCGCGCTCGAAGCGGCCGATCAGATCCTGCTGCGCCTCGTCGAGGCCTACAGCCGCGGCGTCCTGCAGCCCGCCCTGACGCTCGGTCACAGCGCGCAAGAGGTGATCAAGAACACCTTCCCGGGCATCGCGCAGGGGCGCGTGTTGGCGAGCACCCTCAGCGGCACGTACAGCCCCCCCGCCGACAGCGGCCTGCTCCTTCCGGTGGTGCCCTACCGCACGCTCCCCGTCGAGCCGATGCCCCTCGAGTCGAACCCCCGCGGGCTCTGCATCCGCGCGGGCCGAAACATCGGCGACGCGCTCACGTTCCCGCTCAGCTTCCTGTCGTTCCTGTCGCCCTTCCGCGGGCTCATTTCCGGGTGGATCGGGCGCATCATCGGCACCTCGCTCTGCCCGCCCGACCGCCCCAGCTGGCGCAACTACGACATGGACTACGGCAGCGGCGACTGCACCGACGGCATGCCCGGCCAAGACTGCGAGTACGTGCAACTCCGTGGCGTGGCCATCGCGTCGCGCACGCCGTTCTCCAACAACGTGCGCGGCGTCAACGTCGCTACGCTGGGCCGCGGCGTCGGGGGCGGCGCGTTCGGCGCCTTCGAGGCCTTCACGCACATCGGGCTCGCCCAGGCCGAGTACTACTACGACGGCGCAGAAGACCGTGACGAGTGGGCCTTCCACATGTATTGGCGCGCGCGCTTCCGTCGCGTTCGCCTGGGCAGCGCGGTCTCGAGCATCCCCGGTCTGAGCGCCGCCACGAGCGTCATCGACCGGATCATCGTGCACTGAACGTCTCGCGCGCCGCGCAGACGCACCTTCCACCGAGAGCGGGAATTCGAATGAGAACCTGGACGAGAGCGCTATTCGTGCTCGCGGTCGCGCTGGGAGGCTCCGCGTGTACGGAGTCAACCGACGGACACATCACCACCATGGGCGACCGCCCCAACGGCGCGCCGTGCGCCAACCACGGCGACTGCGTGAGCGGCGTGTGCAACGCCGGCGTGTGTCAGTCGACCGCGGGCGGCGCGGCGCGGGCGAACGGAAGCACCTGCGCGGCAGGCGCCGAGTGCGGCAGCGGCAACTGTGTGATGGGCGTGTGCCAGTCGACGCCCGGTGGCATGGGCCGCGGCAACGGTGTGCCCTGCGCGAGCAACGGTGAGTGCGCGAGCTCAATCTGCGCGAGCGGTGTCTGCCAGAGCAACGCGGGCGCGATGGGGCGCCCCAACGGGATGGCCTGCGGCTCGGCATCCGACTGCGGCAGCGGCGTTTGCGGCGGCGGAGTGTGCCAGGGTACGGCGGGCGGTACGGGCCGCGCCGACGGCGCCACGTGCGCAAACAACAGCGAGTGCGCGAGCGCCAACTGCATCGGCGGCGTCTGTCGCCCGGCCTCGGGCGCCCGTCCCAACGGCACCTATTGCCGCGCCAACAGCGAGTGCGCGAGCGCCAACTGCTCCGCAAACCTCTGCCAGAACCCGGGCGGCATGGGCCGCGGCAACGGCGAGATGTGCACCGCCCACTCCGACTGCGCGAGCGGCGTGTGCGAGTCGGGCTGCTGCCAGGCCACGACGGGGGGCATGGGGCGCACCAACGGCACCACCTGCGCGAGCAACAGCACCTGCGCGAGCGGGTTCTGCGTGAGCGGTGTGTGCTCCGCGATGCCCGGCGGCGGCGGGATGCTCCCCGTCGGCGCGGCGTGCACCGGAGCCGAGCAGTGCGCGAGCGGCGTCTGCACAGGCGGCGTGTGCCGCAACAACGACGGCCTCGACGGCGGCCTCACCGACGCGCCTGGCGGCGACGCAGGCGACGCGCGCAACGACCGCCCGCGCACCGACGCGATGGCCGATGCCGACGACCTCAACCCTGATAGCTCCGTGCCCGGCGAGATCTGTCGCAACGGCTTCGACGACAACATGAACGGCCAGGTCGACGAGGGTTGCGAGTGCTACGTCGGCCAACGGCAGTACTGCTTCGTCGGCAACCCCGCGCTCGCGGGCGTCGGGCCCTGCGCCTGGGGCTCGCAGTCGTGCACGGGCACCGGCGGCGCGCAGTCGGTGGGCACCTGGGGCGCGTGCGCGGGCTCCGGCCGCCCCGCGGCCAGCGAGGCGTGCGACGGCAACGACAACAACTGCAACCGTCAGGTCGACGAGGGCTGCGCCTGCGCCCCCGGGATGACGCGCAGCTGCTACGCAGGCCCGGCGGGCACGCTCAACGTCGGCGTGTGCCGCGCGGGCTCGCAGACCTGCCTCCCGGCGGGCACCTGGGGTGCGTGCAACGAGCAGTTTCTGCCCGTGATCGAGCGCTGCGACCGCATCGACAACGACTGCGACGGCACCATCGACGAGGGCTGCAACTGCACCATCGGCGAGATGCGCAGCTGCTACCCCGGCCCCGCGGGCACGGCGGGCATGGGCGTGTGCACCGCCGGCTCGCAGATGTGCACGGCCAACCCCGACGGCACCTCCGACTGGGGGCGCTGCCTCGGGGCGACCACCCCCAACACCCTCGAAGACTGCGACGGCCGTGACAACAACTGCAACGGCCAGATCGACGAGGGCTGCGCCTGCACCCCCGGCCAGACCCGCTCGTGCTTCAACGGCCCTCCCGCCGCCGCGGGCGTAGGCATCTGCCACGCGGGCATCATCACCTGCCAGTCGAGCGGCCGGTGGAGCGCCTGCTCGGGCTCTATCAACCCCGCGGCCGAGGTGTGCAACGGCCTCGACGACGACTGCGACGGCGAGGTCGACGCTGACTGGTGCGTGTGCGCAGCCGGCCAGACGCTGGTCTATCACCGGCGCGACTTCCACATGCGCGGCGACCGCTCCATGGTGGGCCCCGGCGACAACATGCCCACGCTGCTCCCGACATGCGAAACGATGCGCTGCACCGGCGGCCTCGTCTCGGTCGAGACGCGCCCCGACATGTTCCGCTGCGTGCCCCCGCCGCCCTCGTGCCCGCCCGATCTCTACCCCTACTACACCCAGGGCGGGGCGTGGCGCTGCGAGCGCGGCTGCGAGGTGCTCATCACCTACGGCCACCTCTACGACGGCATCGTCGTGTGCGGCCCTCGCCCCGACGTGACGTGCCCGCCCGGCCAGACGCCGCACTATGCGTTCGAGTCCGAGGTGTGGGAGTGCCGCCCGATGTGTGACAACGGGCAGTACGACATTCACATGCTCGGCAGCCTCGTGGTCTGTATCCCCTGCTGATCACCCGCGCGCGGCGCTCGCACACGTTGCGCGCGCCGCCCCATCCTGCGTCAGCATCCCCCCGACCTGGCGACCCGAAGCTCGATGTAGCGAGCGCAGAAACACGAGGGGCGACCCTCGCGGATCGCCCCTCAACAGAATCCCCCCTGCGTGTCAGGCCTTGATGCGCAACGTGAGAAGGTAGTTCGCGATGCGCGCGCGCGACGATCGATCGACGTCGACGAAGCGCACCCCCATGCCCACGTTTCGCCCGTCGTCGACCACCTCACCGTCGAGGAGGAGGTCGTTCGCGTCGCCGAGTTCGACACGGAGCCGCACGCGCGTCCCCGGCGGGTGCGGGAGAGTCTTGGCGAGAAAGAGTCCGCTGAGCGAGAGGTCCGTCGCGCGCTGGTAATATACCGCGCCCTCGAGCGACTCCTCCACCCACAGGTCCACCGGCAGCCGCGTGTGAGCGCGGCGCTCCGAGCCAGCTGATTTCTCCATGCCCAACGCGGTTATCGCAGCGGCGCGGGGGCGTCCAGAAAGGCGCAAAATGGGGCGCGAGCCCAAAGGGGCCGGTCTTGAGTCTCGATACGCATGTGGTAAAGGCCAATGCCTATGAAGCGCGCGTCGATCCTGCTTCTCCTCAGCACCCTCGGCTGCCTCCGCGAGAACCCTTCGCCCACCCCGCAGGTGCAGCCTGAGCACCCCGCACAGATGCTGGCGCAGGCCGCCCCCACACCGTCGCCGCACCCCGAGCCCGCTGCGCCCGCCGCAGCGACAAACTTCGGGCAGCCCATCACCGTCGCCGAGAGCACCGCGCTCGCCGCGATCGTGCAGCACCCGGCGCAGTTCTCGGGGCAGACGGTTCGCACCGAGGGCGTCGTCACGGCGGTGTGCCAGGCGCGCGGATGCTGGATGCAGATCGGCGACGGCGATCAGCGCGTGCACGTGCGGATGCACGGCCACTCGTTCTTCATTCCCCGCACTGCCAGCGGCCGCCGCGCGCGCGTGCAAGGCACCGTCGAGGGCGGTAACCCCAACGGCCACTGCGAGCAAGAGGCCGCCGAGGCCACCGGCCAGCAGGCCGCGGCACGCCTCGAGCTCGACGCG
>CANMAT010000038.1 GCA_947494865.1 Deltaproteobacteria bacterium | reverse complement strand
GCATCCGTCGACGGAGCTCAGGGATCCTGGTGATGTTGGCGAGCGCGCTGGTAGCCATCCGGTGGTTCCTTGGTGAAGTCGCGCGGCGGCGTCTAGCACAGACCCGCGCGGAGGGGAATAGAGGGGTGCACACGATCCCGTATCCGCCGTGGTGGCGGTGCGGGGTGCGACACCCCTCAACAACCCCTCGGGGGCGCTACTTCGTTCCCCCGTCGGCGGCCTTCGTGTCTTCGATGATCTCGACCGAACCGCCAGCGGTTTCGATCTTCGCCCGTGCGCCCGCGGAGATCGCGTGCACCTTGAGCGTGAGCTTGCGCTCGAGGTCACCGTCGCCGAGGATCTTCACGCGGACGACGTCCCTGTCGATCAGCCCCGCGCCCTTGAGGGCCTCGAGGTCGACCACGGTGCCATCGGCGAAGCGCTTCGAGAGCGACGACACGTTCACCGCAACGAGCTCGTTGGGGAACGGGTTGCGGAAGCCTCGCTTCGGGAGACGACGCTGAATCGGCGTCTGACCACCCTGAAACTGAAGCTTGCCGAAGTTGCCGGGGTGACGAGCCTTCTGGCCCTTCTGCCCCTTGCCGGCGGTCTTGCCGAGACCCGAACCGACGCCGCGGCCCTTACGGGTGCGGTTACGGACAGCCCCGAGAGGCGCCCGCAGATTGCTGAGTACGTTAGCCATCGATCTCCTCCACGGAGACCAGGTGAATGACCTTCTTGATCATTCCCCGGAACGACGGGGTGTTGTCGACGACCACCTGGGTGTTCGGCCCGCGGAGGCCCAGACCCGAGATGGTCCGCTCGAACTGGTAACGCTCCCCAATCGTGGACTTCTGCTGAACCACGCGGAGCTTGGGCTTGTGCGACATGACGGACTGTTCCTCTCCCTTACGCGCTCGTCTCGGTGAGGTCTTCGGGGCGCTTGTTCCGCTTCGCGGCGGTGGCCTGAATGTCGCGGAGCTGCTTGAGCGCCTGGACGACGGCCTTCACCGAGTTATGCGGATTGCGGCTCCCGAGGCTCTTGGTGAGAATGTCGCGAATGCCGACGCTCTCCACCACCGCGCGAACCGCGCCGCCCGCGATTACGCCCGTACCGGGCGACGCAGGGCGCAGCATGACCTTGCCCGAGCCATAGTGTCCGAGCACTTCGTGAGGGATGGTCCCCCCCGTCAGCGGCACGGAGAACATGTTCTTCTTGGCCTGGTCGTGCCCCTTGCGAATCGCCTCGGGCACTTCGTTGGCCTTGCCGAGACCGACGCCCACGCGGCCGTTCTCATCACCCACGACCACGAGGGCCGAGAACGAGAACCGCCGTCCGCCCTTGACCACCTTGGCCACGCGGTTGATGTGGACGACCCGCTCCTTGTCCTCGGCGCCCTTCGCTTCGTTGTCCATCGACATCGACGTGTCTCCAGTTCCCTGTGATCAGAAGCTCAGGCCGGCCTTACGAGCCGCATCGGCGAGTACGCCCACGCGGTTCTGCTCCTGGTAGGCGTACCCGTTGCGGTCGAAGACCACCTGGGTCACGCCCGCAGCGAGGCACGCCTTCGCGATGGCTTCGCCGACCTTGCGGGCGGCGTCGACCTTGCGGTCTTCCTTGACCGCATCGCGCAGGTCTTTCGACAGCGTGCCCGCGAAGGCCAGCGTCGCGCCCGTGTCGTCATTCACGACCTGGGCGTAGATGTGCTTCGACGACCGGTACACCGAGAGACGCGGACGCTCCGCGGTGCCGTGGATCTTCGCGCGGATCCGGTACTTACGCCGCAGCCTGGTATCGACCTTGTTGCTCATCGTCTTCCTCGCTCGCGTACGACGCCGCCCTCGCGGCGTCGGCTACGAGATCACTTCTTGCCGCCCTTACCGGCCTTGCCCGCCTTTGCGCGGATCTTGACCAGTTCGGGCTGCGCGGTCTTCGCCTTCTCGTTCATCACCACGAGCCGCACACCCTTGCCCTTGTAGGGCTCCGGGGGCCGAAAGGATTGCATCTGAGCCACGACCTGGCCGAGCATGTCCTTGTCCGCGGTGTCGAGCCACACGACAGTCTGCTTGCTGTCGGGCGTCACGGTGACCGTGACCGCCTTGGGGACGTCGTAGACGACCTTGTGCGACAGGCCCAGGGTCATGGTGAGCTTGTTGTTCTTAAGCTCCTCGACCTTGTAGCCTGTGCCCTCGAGCTTGAGGGCTTGCGTGTACCCCTTGTCGACGCCGTTGACGGCGTTGGCGAGGTGCGATCGCACGGTACCCGTGATGCGCGACGCATCGCTGGCCTCGACTTCGCTCTTCGCCGAGATAGACGCCACGTTTCCAGCGACGTCGATGTTGACGCCGCCCGGAATGGCGCGACGCACGACCCCTTTGGGGCCCTTGACCTCGAAGTAGTCGGCCCCTGCGGTGATGGTGACACCCTTGGGGAGTTCGACGGGACGCTTGCCGATTCGGGACATTGTCAGCTCCTACCAGACCTCGCAGAGCAGTTCGCCGCCGACGCCCTGCTTGCGAGCCTCACGGTCGCTCATCACGCCACGGGATGTGCTGAGCACCGAGATCCCGAGACCTTGACGAATCTTCTGGATGTCGTCGCACGCGACGTACACCCTTCGGCCCGGGCGGGAGACCCGGCGGATCCCCTCGATCACCGGATGGCGATCGCGCCCATATTTGAGCACCATGGTCAGGTGCTCGCGCCCGTCGTCGCCGGCTTCGGTCTGCACCGAGGAGACGTAGCCTTCGGACGCCAGGATCTCGGCCACCGCGCGCTTGAGGCGCGACGCGGGAACGCTCACGCGCTCGTGCCGCGCCATGGTGGCGTTACGGATCCGGGTCAGCATGTCAGAGATGGGGTCGGTAAGCATATTCGCCTCTCACCAGCTCGCCTTGATCACGCCGGGGACGTCGCCACGCAGCGCGTACACCCGGAGGCACACACGGCACAGCTCGAACTTGCGGTAGTAGCCGCGCGCGCGGCCGCAGACCTTGCAGCGGTTCCGGTGACGCACCGAGAACTTCGGTGCGGATTGAAGCTTCGCGAATGCGCAGGCTCGTGCCACGTTGGTCTCTCCACTACAGCCAGAATCAGGTACGGAACGGCATCCCGAGGTGCTGAAGGAGCGCGCGGCCCTCCTCGTCGTTCCTCGCGGTCGTCGTAATCGAGATGTTGAGCCCCTTCACCTTCTCCACGAGATCGTAGTTGATCTCGGGGAAGATGATCTGCTCCTTGATGCCGAGGGTATAGTTACCCTTGCCATCGAAGGCTTTGGGGCTCACGCCCTTGAAATCCCTCACGCGCGGGAGCGCGAAGGTGATCAGACGATCCAGGAACTCCCACATACGGTCCTGACGCAGCGTGACCATCACGCCGATTGCCAGGCCCGCGCGGAGCTTGAAGGTCGCGATCGACTTCCTCGCACGGGTGATCATGGGCTTCTGGCCCGTGATCGCGAGCACCTGCTCGACGCCCGTCTCGATGATCTTCGCGTTCGAGACCGCCTCGCCCAGGCCCATGTTCACAGTAACCTTGAGCACACGGGGAACCTGCATGTGGTTCGTGTACGCAAACTGCTTCATGAGCGCAGGCACGGCCTCTGCGCGGTACTTGTCGCGAAGGCGCGGAGGAAAACGCTCCTCGGTGGTGCCTTCGGCCGCCATCTTCACGCTGGAAGCTGCGGGCTTCTTCGCACCCTTGGCGCCCTTGCCGGCAGCGGGAGCTGCCTTGGCCTGGGGCTTTGCGGTGCCCTTGTCAGCGCCCTTGGCCTTGTCGCCAGCGCCCTTGGTCTTCTTGTCGTCCGCCATCGTCGTTCCTCTGCGTTACGTTTCCACACACGTTGCGGTGCGTGGGTCTCGCACGCTCACACGGTCTCGTGCTTGATCTCCTTGCCGCTCTTGGCAAGGCGAACCTTCGAACCGTCTGCATCGACCCGAACCTTCACCCGCGTGCCCTTGCCAGTCTCCGGGTCGACAGGCATCACCTTCGACACGTGAATGGGGTGCTCGCGCTCGAAGATCCCACCCTCACGATTGCGCATCGTGGCCTTGGTGTGGCGCTTCTGCAGGTTGATACCCTCGACGACCACCTTCTCGTGCTCGGGGGAGATGGACAGCACCTTGCCGGTCTTGCCCTTGTCCTTGCCCGAGATGACGATCACGTTGTCGCCCTTGTGGACTCTCGCGAGGCTCATCAGATCACCTCCGGCGCCAGCGAGATGATCTTCATGAAGTTCTTGCCGCGAAGCTCACGGGCGACCGGCCCGAAGATGCGCGTCCCGATGGGAGCGCCCTCCTTGTCGATCAGCACCGCCGAGTTCGCGTCGAACTTCACGTACGACCCGTCGGGGCGCGCATACTCACGCGTGGTGCGAACGACCACCGCGCGAGCGGTCTGGCCCTTCTTCACCTTCATGTTGGGGAGCGCTTCCTTCACGCTCACCACGATCACATCACCGAGGCCCGCGTACTTGCGGCGCGAGCCGCCGAGCACCTTGATGCATTGCACCAGGCGAGCACCGGAGTTGTCGGCCACATCGAGAATCGTGCGCATCTGGATCATGGCGACTTCCTCACGTCTCTTCGGGTCGGCTGATCAGCTTGATCACAGCCCAGCGCTTCTCGCGCGACAGGGGGCGGTGCTCCTGAATCTCGACCATGTCGCCGAGCTTGTACTGCCCCTGCTCGTCGTGGGCCTTGTACTTCTCGCGCCGACGCACGTACTTGCCGTAGACCGGGTGGCGCACTGAGCGCACAACCTCGACCACGACGGTCTTGGTCATTTTCGCGCTGGTGACCTTACCCACCAGCGTGCGCTTCACGCCGTGCTTCTCGGTACCGTGGGCGCTCGTAGCCGCGTTCGCGTCCGTCATCGCAGTCTCCTCACGCCTTCGCAGCAGCCGTCACGGCGCGCGAGCTCTTCTCGGTGAGAGCGCGCGCGAGGTCGCGGCGCAGCTTACCGATCCGGCTCGTGTCAGCGAGCTGGTTGGTGTAGTTCTGGAAGCGGACCTCGACGAGTTCCTTCGTCGTCGTTGCAATGAACGACGCGAGCTCCTCGTTGCTTTTGGACCGCAGGTCCGCTGTGTTAAGCGTCTTCGCCATCTCAGATCTCCACTACCCGATCGCGCGGGTGAGAACCTTCACCGCTACAGGGAGCTTGTGACCCGCCAGGCGGAACGCCTCGCGCGCCATGTCTTCGGGCACGCCGCCGAGCTCGTAGAGCACGCGGCCCGGAGTCACCACGGCGACCCACTCTTCCACGTTGCCTTTACCGTGACCCATGCGGGTCTCGAGGGGCTTCTTCGTGATGGGCTTGTCAGGGAACACCCGGATCCAGAGCTTGCCCGCGCGCTTCACGTGCCTCGTGATCGCCATACGGGCCGCTTCGATCTGGCGTGCCGAAACCTTGCCGGACTCGGTCACCTGAAGCCCGAAGTCACCGAAGGACACATCAGAGCCGCGGTACGCGGTGCCCTTCAGGTTGCCCTTCTGCTGCTTGCGGTGCTTGACCTTCTTGGGGGAGAGCATCGTCGTCCTCTACGCCTGTGCGCTCAACGCGCCCTCGGGGCGCGCTTCTTCTGCTGAAGAACTTCGCCCTTGAACAACCATACCTTCACGCCGATCGAACCGTACGTCGTGTGCGCCTCCGCCTGGCCGAACTCGATGTCGGCGCGAAGCGTGTGCAGCGGAACGCGACCCTCACGGTAGCTCTCGACGCGCGCCATCTCCGAACCACCGAGGCGACCCGCGCAGCGGATGCGAATGCCCTTGGCGCCCAGCTTCATCGCCTGCGTCACGGCCTTCTTCATCGCGCGACGGAACGACACCCGGCGCTCGAGCTGCGTCGCCACGGCCTCGCCCACGAGCTGGGCGTTGGTCTCGGGCTTGCGCACCTCTTGAACGTCGATGACGATGTCGTCGGCGCTCGCGTTGGTGTACTTCATGAGCCCGGGGAAGGGCGGCGTGCCGGACTTCTGTCCCGGCTGACGCGCCTCGCCCGCACGGCCCTTCTTCAGCTCTTCGACACCCTTGCCGCCCTTGCCGATCACGATGCCGGGGCGGGCGGTGTAGATGATGACCTTCACCTTGGAGGCCGCGCGCTCGATCTCGACGCCCGAGATGCTCGCGTTGGCGAGGTGCTCACGCACGAGGCGCTTGAGGGTGATGTCCTCGTGCAGCCACGCAGCGTAGTTGCGCTCCTCGAACCACTTCGAGTTCCAGGTCTTGATGACCCCCAGGCGGAACCCGTACGGATGAACCTTCTGTCCCATCTGATTCTCACCCCCTCGGCTCTAGGCCGAGGTCTCCGTCGTGGTGGCGGCCGCCGTCGTGCTCGCGGCCTTCGCGGCCTTCTTCGCCGCGTACATCGCCGAGCGCTCCTGCTTCACGGCTACCCGCTGGGGCAGCGTGTCGCTGAGCGTGATGACGATGTGGCTGACGCCCTTGGTCACCTTCGTCGCGCGGCCCATGGCGCGCGGACGCCAACGACGCACGTGCTTGTTCGGGCCCTTGTCGACCGACGCAACGCTCACGTAGAGCTCGTCGATGTTGACGTTCGGGTCCGAGTTGCGGGCGTTGGCGAGGGCCGACTCGATGACCTTGCGCACGACCGGGGCAGCGGCCTTGCGGGTGAACATCAGCACGTCGATCGCCTCGGCCACCTTGCGGCCCCGGACGAGGTTCACGACCGTACGCGCCTTTCGCGGCGCGATCCGCGCGAACCGCGCAATCGCCTTGCTCTCCATAGGTCTGATCCGCTCTTCGTTTCCCCAGCGCCGCCGTCCGCGGCACCAGAGTCTCCCGCCAGTGCGTCCGCCCGTTATTGGGCGCAGCCACCGACATAGATGTGTTTCCTCAGTTCGCGCTGCGCATCACGCGGCGTTCTTCGAGGGAGGGCGCGGCTTGTAACATTGAGATTTTTCTTGGTCAAGCATGCGGCCCAAACACCTTCACATTTTTTCTTCACCGCTTGAAACAAGGTGTTTGCGCGCAAACATCTTCGCGTAGTAAGTATCTGTTCGTCGACGCACCCACTATGCCGGGGTGGCGGAACTGGCACACGCAGCGGATTCAAAATCCGCCGCCTTTACAGGCTTACGGGTTCGAGTCCCGTCCCCGGTACCACTGCACTTCGCGATTTGCGCCCGCGGCGCTGCTCAGACGGGGTTCGTGAGCGCGATGAGCTCGTCGGCGATCACGCCGGCCGCGTCGGGGCGCGCGGTCTCCCACGCGTGGGCGCCCATGGAGCGCAGCGTTTCGGGCGACGCGAGCACCCTGGCCACCTCGTCGGCGAGGCGCTCGGGCGTGAGGTGGCTCTGGGCGATCCACGTCGCGGCGCCCTTGGCGGTCATCGCCTCGGCGTTCTTGCGCTGGTGATCGTCGGCCGCCGTGGGCAGCGGAATGTAGATCGCCGGGCGTCCGATGACCCCCACCTCGGCGACCGTCATCGCGCCCGCGCGGCACACGAGCAGCGAGGCCCGCTCCATCGCGGCGGCCACGTCGTCGATGAAGGTCACGACGGTGGCCTCGACGCCGAGGCGCGCGTAGTGGGCCATCACCTCGTCGCGCGAGGCGGCGCCCGTCTGATGCGTGACCGTGAGCGCGAGCCCCTTCGCGCGGAGCAATCGCACCGCCTCGGGGAGAACGTGATTGATCGCGCGCGCTCCCTGGCTCCCGCCGATGACCAGCAGCTCGGGCTCGGTGGGGAGCTTCACCTCGGTCGCCATGCGCTGCAGGAACGCTCTGCGCACAGGCGATCCCGTGACCACGGGCACGTTCTTGGGGAATGCCCCCATGGCCTCTTCGTGCGTGAGGAACGCGCGCTTCACCACCCGCGCCAGGAGGCGATTGGTGAGCCCCGGCACCGCGTTGGGCTCGAGCACCGCCGTGGGGATGCGCAGGGCCGCTGCGAGGGCCACCACGGGGCCTCCTGCGTAGCCTCCGACGCCGAGCACCACCTGGGGCTTGTACTGCCGCAGGATCGCGTGGGCGTGCGAGGCCGCGCGCGGCAGCTTCGCGAGGGCCTTCGCGAGGGCCGCGCCGCGTACGCCGTTGAGCGGCGAGATCTCCATGGCTTCGAAGCGCCACGGCGTGGTGGGGAGCACCTTCGCCTCGATGCCGCGCATCGTTCCGACCCAGCACACCTCGAGGTCGCGCGTGCGTCGCGCGAGCGCGTCGGCCACGGCGATGCCCGGAAACACGTGCCCGCCGGTGCCTCCGCCCGCGATCATCACGCGCAGCGCGTCAGACATTCAGCGCCCCTTCGCGGAGACGTCGTGCGCGCCGCGAGAGACCGAGAGCAGCACGCCCACCGCGGCGAGGTCGACCACGAGGGAGCTGCCGCCGAACGAGATGAACGGCAGCGTGAGGCCCTTGGTGGGGAGCACCCCCATCGCGACGCCGAGGTTGATGAGCGCCTGCAGACCGAAGAGCGACGTGAGCCCGAACGCGAGGTAGGTGCCGTGGTCGTCGGCCGCGCGGATGGCGATGCGCACGCCGCGCCAGATCATGAACCCGTACGCCGCGATGAGCGCGCACATGCCCAGGAAGCCGAGCTCTTCGCCCACGATGGCGCCGATGAAATCGGTGTGCGCCTCGGGCAGGAACAAGAGCTTCTGCCGCGAGTCGCCGAGGCCCACGCCGCCGAAGCCGCCGTTGCCGAACGACATGAGCGACTCGACGAGCTGGTACGAGCTTCCGTGGCGGTGGCGCCAGGGGTCGATGAAGGCCTCCCACCGGCGGCGGCGGTAGTCGGTGCCCATCACCAGGTACCACGCGATGGGCAGCGCCGTGAGCACCGCCGCGAGGATGTATCCCGTGCGCGCGCCGGCCACGAACATGAGGATGAACGTGAGCAGCAGGAGCACCACGGCGCTCCCCATGTCGGGCTGCTTCAGGCACAGGATCATGAGCACACTTGCCATGAGCAGGTGCGGCAAGAAGCCGATGGAGAAGGTGCGGATCTTCTCGTTCTTCTTGGCGAGCGAGTGCGCGAGCCACACGACGAGCGTGACCTTGGCGATCTCGGCGGGCTGGATTCGAATGGGCCCCAGGCGGATCCACCGCGCGGCGCCGTTGGTGGCGTGGCCGAAGCCCACGACCACCACGAGGAGCAGCAGCACCGTGACGCCGAGCATCGGGTACGTGAGCTTGCGGAGGTTGCGGTAGTCGGTGCGCGCCGCGATGGCGAGGCCGCCGAAGCCCAGGATCGCGTACAGCGCCTGGCGCACCAGGTAGTACTGCGAGTTGTGGTGCATGTGCCCCGCGTACACGGCGCTCGCGGAGTAGACCATTACGATGCCAAAGGCGACGAGCAGCATCGTGCCCGCGAGGAGCGCGTAGTCGATGGGGCCGTCGTAGCGCGCGGCCTTCTTGGCGCGCGGCGCGTTGGCCGTCTCGGTGGTCGACGCACCCGAGCGCGCGTCGAGGGAGCGGCGGCGCACGTTGGCGCCGGGTTCGATGGCCATCGTCACGCGTCACCTCCGGCGCCGGGCGGGGGCTCGGTGGTGTGCGGCGCCTCGGCCAGTTCGCGCACCACCGCGGCGAAGGCCCTCCCGCGGTGCGCGTAGCTGTCGAACATGTCGAGCGAGCTGCACGCGGGGGCGAGCAGCACACAATCGCCGGGCTCGGCGAGCATGCGGGCGAGGTGCACCGCCTCGCGCATCGAGTCGGCCTGACGGTGCGGCACCGACGTGCCGAGCGCGGCCTTGATGAGCGGCGCGGCCTCGCCGAGGAGCACCACCGCGCGGGCCTTGACCTTCAACGCCTGCACGAGGGGCGCGTAGGAGCCGCCCTTGTCGCGCCCGCCGGCGATGAGCACAACGCGGCGGTCGACGCCTTCGAGCGCCTTCAGCGCGGCGCCCACGTTGGTGGCCTTGGAATCGTCGTAGAAGACCACACCGCCGTCTTCGAGCACGAACTGCATGCGATGCGCGAGGCCGCGGAAGCCCTCGAGCGCCTCGAAGGTCGCCTCGCGCGTGGCGCCCGCGAGCTCGGAGGCGAGCACCGAGGCCATGACGTTGGAGATGTTGTGGGCGCCGCGGATCTTGAGCAGCGAGAGGGGGTAGCGCGCGCCGCGCTTCGTCGCGATGACGCCGTCGACGACGCGCACCTCGCCCTTGTCGCCGCCGAAGGTGTGCAGCGCGCCGGCGCCTGCCCGCGCGAAGGCCGTGAGCGCCGCGTCGTCGCAGGGCACCACCGCGTGGTCGCGGGGCGTTTGACACAGAAAGATGCGCGCCTTCGCGGCGCCGTAGGCTGCCAGCGAGGGGTAGCGGTCGAGGTGGTCGGGCGTGAGGTTGAGGTGCACGGCGACGTGCGCGCGGAAGGTGGCGATCTTCTCGAGCTGGTACGAGCTCACCTCGACGACGAGGCGGCCGTCGGCCGATGCGGCGGGCGTGTCGACGGCCTCGGAGAGGGGCGTGCCGAGGTTGCCGCCGACGAAGGTTTCGAAGCCCGATCCCTTGAGAATCTCGCCGACGAGGGTGGTCACCGTGCTCTTGCCGTTGGTGCCCGTGATCGCCACGATGGGCGCCGCGACGTACCAGCTCGCGAGCTCGAGTTCGCTCACCACGGGCACGCCGCGCGCCTCGGCGGCGGACACCACCTCGAGCGGCGGAACGCCCGGCGACACGACGATGAGGTCGGCCTTCGCGAAGGTCTCGGCGCGGTGGGCGCCCAGGTCGAAGGTGACGCCCGCGCGGGCCAGGGCCATGAGCTTTTCGTCGTCGAGGTCGGCGGCCTCGCGCTTGTCGTTGAGCACCACCGCGGCGGCGCCCTTGCGCTGCGCCAACCGCGCGGCGGCCTCGCCCGAGGCGCCCATCCCCACGACGACCACGCGCTTGCCTGCTACCGTGCGTTCCACGGGCGTGTGGTTACATCATGCGCTCAGGGAACGCGAAATCGTTGACCATCGGGGGTCACCCGGTGGGCCACGCGGAGGAGCAGACAATGTTGGCAGGTGCATTCGCAGCGGGCGCGGTGGGTTGGACGTTGAGCGAGTACGCGCTCCATCGGTGGGTGGGCCACGACCCGAAGAGCAAGACCGACTTCGCCGATGAGCACAGGCAGCACCACGCGCAGCGGTTCTATTTCGCGCCGACGGCCAAGAAGGCTCGCTACGCCGTGCCCCTCATCGCGGGCGCCTTCGGGCTCGCCTCGCTGGCGGCGCGCGCGCGGGGAGCGGCCTTCGTGGCGGGCTTCGCGGTCACCTACGTGAGCTACGAGGCGCTGCACCGCAGGCTGCACACGCACGGCCCCAAAGGGGCCGTGGGGCGCTTTCTCAGGCGGCACCACTTCGCGCATCACTTCAAGGCCCCGCAGCACAACCACGGGGTGACCTCGCCGGTGTGGGACGTGGTGTTCGGCACGCTGCGCGACCCGGGCGTGATTCGCGTGCCCGAGAAGCTCGCGATGCGCTGGCTCGTCGACCCGGCCACGGGCGACGCGCGGGCCGAGTACGCGCACGACTATGTGATTCATCACCCCGCGAAGCGCCGCGACAAGGGCGCTGCGGGAGAGAGTTCTAGCGAAGCTTGAGGTTCGAGAGGGCGATGAGCGCGAGCATGATGGAGATGATCCAGAAGCGGACGATCACCTTCGGCTCGGCCCAGCCCTGCTTCTCGAAGTGGTGGTGAATGGGGGCCATCAGGAAGATGCGCCGACCCGTGCCGTAGCGACGCTTCGTGTATTGGAAGTACGTCGTCTGGATGATCACCGACACCGTCTCGACGACGAACACTCCGCCGAGGAGCGCCGAGAGGAGCTCGTTCTTGGTGACCAGCGCGAGCATGCCCAGCGAGCCGCCGAGCGCGAGCGCGCCCACATCGCCCATGAACACCGACGCGGGGTACGTGTTGTACCAGAGGAAGCCCACGCCGCTCCCGATCATGGCGCCGCAGAGCACGGTGAGCTCGCCCGTCGAGCGGATGGGCGGGATGTCGAGGTAGCGCGCGATGTCGAAGGACCCCAGCGTGAGGCCCGTGACGTACGCGAAGATCAGGTAGGTGACCGCGTTGATGATCACCGGGCCGATGGCGAGCCCGTCGAGGCCGTCGGTGAGGTTCACCGCGTTCGAAGTGCCCACCACGAGGAAGACCCCGAAGGCGATGTACACCCCGATGGGCAACACGATCGCGTGGCGGTACGCGCGGAACGGCAGCGCCAGGTGGTCGCGGTGCTGGAGCCAGTCGGCGGGCAGGAACGAGCCCTTGCCGAGGAAGAGGTAGCCCACCACGAGGGAGGCCACGAGCACCTGCCCGACGAGCTTGTAGCGCCCCGCGAGGCCGCCCGAGTTCTTCTTCTTGAGCTTCAGGTAGTCGTCGAGAAACCCGATGATGCCGTAGCAGACCGTGACGATGAGCGTGAGCCACACGAAGCTGTTGTGGGGGTCGGCCCACAGCACCGTCGGCACCACCAGCGTGAAGAGAATGAGCGATCCGCCCATGGTGGGCGTGCCGCGCTTCGAGAGGTGCGACTGCGGGCCGTCGTCGCGCACCACCTGGCCGATCTGCTTCTCGGCGAGGCGGCGGATGAACCACGGCCCCAGCGCGAAGGACATCACCATCGCCGTCATGGTGGCCATGATGGTGCGGAAGGGGATGTACCGGAGCACGTTGAGCCACGACAG